>JAUIKJ010000423.1 GCA_030430835.1 Candidatus Hydrogenedentota bacterium | reverse complement strand
CCGTGAACTTCGCCGCACGTTTCTCGACGAAGGCGGCAATACCCTCGGCGGCGTCGGCACTGGCCGCGGCGCGGGTGAAGCCCTCGGCTTCGAGTTCAAGGCCACGGGAGGGGTCCAGGGCGTGCTCGTGCAGAATGCGCAGCGTCTCGCGTGTGGCCACCGCCGGCTTGGCCGCAAGGACCGCCGCAAGCTCGCGGGCCGCATCCATCAGGTCGGCCGCCGGTACCACGCGGCAAACGAGTCCCGCTTCGAGCGCTTCATCCGCCGTCACGTTGCGGCCGGTAAGTAGCCAATCCGTCGCGCGCGCATTGCCAATCAGCTTGGGCAGCCGGTGCATGCCGCCCCAGCCGGGAATGATGCCCAGGTTGATTTCGGGCTGGCCGAAGACCGCACTGTCGGCCGCAATGCGCAAGTCGCAGGCCAGGCAGACTTCACAGCCGCCGCCCAGCGCCATGCCGTTGACCACGGCCACCGTGGGTTTGCTGCATTGTTCAATGGCCGCTATGGTCTTAAGCCCCTCGGCCAGCAGTGAACCCGCCGCCAATGGCGCTTCGCGCGAGGCCTGCAGAGAGGGGATGTCCGCGCCTGCGGCAAAGAAACGGCCTTCACCGCCGGTAATCAGGACTACCCGCACCGCGTCGTCGGCCTCGGCAGCTTCCAGGGCCGATTTCAGTTCCTGCATGAGTTCCAGGGACAGGGCGTTCGCCTTGGGGCGGTTGAGCGTAATGGTCGTAATTGAGGCGTCAGTGCTGACGAGGAGGTTTTCGTAGGGCATGGGGGTCTCCGCCGCTGGGAATTTGAATACGGAACACGGTGAATTCGTTCCACCGCTTCAGGAAACGCGAGTTTAGCACGCGGGCGAAGGGCTGATAAACGATGCGGCTTCATTGACAGATAGTAAGCTATGGTTTAGACTGACGAGCCACAGACTCGGAAACCACGATTTTCAGGAAAGGTTGTCCCACACGATGCCAAGGGTGCTGATTCCCCTCGCCGAGGGTTGTGAAGAACTGGAGGCCATTACCCTCATCGACGTGTTGCGGCGTGCGGAGATTGAGGTGGTGAGTGCGGGACTCGCGGTGGGCCCCGTGACGGCGAGCCGGGGGACCCGTCTCTTGCCGGATACCACGCTCGACGCCGTGGTGCAGGCAGACTTCGACCTGGTAGTGCTGCCCGGCGGCATGCCCGGCGCGGCCCACCTGACGGAAGACCTTCGCGTGACTGCAGCGCTCCAGCGCTGCCACGCGGCGGGAGGCCATGTCGCCGCCATCTGCGCCGCGCCCATGGCCTTGGCCGAAGCAGGGCTTCTGGAGGGGAAGAAGGCGACGGCATACCCCGGGTTTATTGACGGCGGCAAATATCCCAATCTGACCTATACCAGTGCCGCCGTGGAGCAGGACGGACGCGTCATCACCTCGCGTGGGCCGGGTACGGCAATGGATTTCGCGCTACATCTCATTGAGACGCTGTGCGGCGTGGCAACGCGGGCGCAGGTGGAGGCCGGCTTGATGCGCGGCTGAGGACGCCAACCAAGGGGAGCAACCGGGATGAGCGACGACTTCATCAACCACATCAACCCGATCCGGGGCAGTTCGCAGATTGACCGCCTGGACGAAAGCAGCGCGCCGCCCACGCCGCCCCGGCAGGCCCAGACCATCACCGGGCGCATCATCAGCGTGAAACGGCACAACCGGCACGGCCCGGGCGGGAGAGTACTGGATCTGACGGTGGGTGGGGGAGAGACGACCGAGATCGTGGTGCGCGTACCCAATGGCGCCTATGGCGCGCTGGAAGGGAAGCGGGTCGTTCTGTACGTGGACGAGTGAGCACGGTTGCATCCCGGGCCCGCGGGATCGCACCATTAGGCGCTGCGCAGTTTGGCGCGGTCATCCTCACGACGTATTGCAAGGAGTTTCCATGTTTTATTCAGGTATCAGTGACGAAGCGGGCCAGCCGATTGAGATGCAAATCAAGGCGCACAAGGAACTCGGCTGGGAGCACCTTGAACTGCGCATGGTCGACGGCACGAATCTGACGCAATTGAGCGACCCCGACTTTGATGCGGTATTCGAGAAGGTGACGGAAGCGGGCATGCAAGTCTCCTGTTTCGGAAGTGCGATTGCGAACTGGGCACGCCCGATTACCTGTGATCCGCAGATTGACATCGACGACCTGAAGCAGGCCGCGCCGCGGATGCACCGCTTCAATACGCCCTTCATTCGTGTGATGAGCTATCCCAACGATCCGAAGTCGCCC
>JAUIKJ010000422.1 GCA_030430835.1 Candidatus Hydrogenedentota bacterium | reverse complement strand
ATCCAGGAGATCCCCTATCAGGTCAACAAGTCACGCCTGATCGAGAGTATCGCGGATCTCGTGCGCAACAAGTCGGTTGAAGGCATTACCGACCTGCGCGACGAGTCTGACAAGGACGGCATGCGCATCGTCATCGAGTTGCGCCGCGGCGAAGAGCCGCAGGTGGTGCTTAACCAGCTTTACAAGCACACCCAGCTGCAGACGACGGCCAGCATCATCATGCTCGCGTTGGTAAACAACCAGCCGAAGGTCCTTTCGTTGCGCGAACTGATCATGCACTACGTCAACCACCGCGCGGAGATCGTCGAGCGGCGTACGCGCTTCGACCTGGACAAGGCCGAAGCCCGTGCGCACATCGTCGAGGGGCTGCTCAAGGCCATCGACAACATCGATGAAGTCATTAAGATCATTCGGGAATCGGCCGATACCGACGACGCGCGCGCGCGCCTGATGGCGCGCTTCGAGTTCAGTGAATTGCAGGCCAACGCAATTCTTGCCATGCGCCTGCGCCGGCTGACCGGTCTCGAGCGCGAGGAGCTGGAGCAGGAATACCGTGACCTATTGAAAGAGATCGAGCGCTTGCGCCACATTCTGTCCAGCGAAAAGACGATCCTCGCCGAGGTGCACAAGGAAATCCTCGCGGTGCGGGACAAGTTTGGCGACGAGCGCCGCACGCAGATCCTTGACGAGCTCGGCGAATTCCGGGTGGAAGACCTGATCGCCGACGAGACGATGGTGGTGACCGTGTCGAACCAGGGCTACATCAAACGGCTTCCGGTGAGCACCTACCGCGCCCAGCGGCGGGGCGGCCGGGGTGTCTCCGGCATGGACACGAAGGACGAGGATTTCGTCAAGGACCTGTTCATCGCCTCCGCGCACCAGTACATGCTCTTCTTCACAAACCTGGGGCGGGTCTACTGGCGCAAAGTACACGAACTGCCGAAGGCCAGCCGCACCGCGCGTGGGCGCGCGATCGTGAACGTGTTGAGTCTTGGCAAGGACGAAATGGTGACCGCCTTCCTGCCGGTTGACGATCTGAAGGAAGCGGACAAATACATTTTCATGGTGACCAAGCGGGGCATCGTGAAGAAGACCGCGCTGAACGCCTTCAGCAACCCGCGCGCGGCCGGTATCATCGCGCTCGATCTGGACAAGGGCGACGAGCTCATCGAAGTGCAGATTACCTCCGGGGAGGACAATATCCTCATTGCGACCTACGGCGGCATGTCGATTCGCTTCCCGGAGAAAGACGTCCGCTCCATGGGCCGGACGGCGCGCGGCGTGATCGGCATCCGCCTGAGTGACGACGACTACGTCGTCGGCGTTTCCCTCGCGCACGACGAGAAGACGGTGCTCAGTGTGACCGAGAACGGTTTCGGCAAGCGGACCAAGGTGGGCGAATACCGCCTGCAACACCGTGGCGGGCAAGGCATCATCAACATCAAGACGACCGACCGGAACGGGAACGTCATCGGGATGCTGACGGTGGATGATGAAGACGAGATCGTGCTTGTCGCGACGGATGGCATCGTCATCCGCACCTCGGTAAAGGATATCCGCACCATCGGCCGGAACACGCAGGGCGTGAAAGTGATGAAGCCGCAGGAGGGCGCGAAGGTCAGCGCCGTGGCGCTCGCCCTCGCCGAGGCGAAGGAAGAGGCCGCGACGGAAGCCGAGGGCGGTAGCGAGGACACGGCCGCCGCGGGCGGAGATGAAGAAGAGTAAGGCACAACCCGCGCCGCGGTATCCGGCTTACGCCGGATACCGCGGCGTTGGCTTTTTCTTGCGCGGCGGCGTGGCGGCGGGTGTCGTTCCCGCGAAGGCGGGAACCCAGTGCGCGAAGCGCCGAGGAACACCGCCGCGCCAGCAGGCGCGAGGAATCGCCTGGCCGGGGTCCGATGCATCCGTAGTTCATGTATTGCCCGAGCCGCTGTTGCACGGTCGCTGGATTCCCGCCTTCGCGGGAATGACGTGTTGGTTGGGGCGTACGGTGAAACTTGGGGAAACATCCCCCTTGATCCCCCTTCAAAGGGGGACACGACGCGGGAGATGCCGGATTGAAGTTCGTTGTGTTCGCGTCGGCGCGGCGGCGGGTGTCGTTCCCGCGAAGGCGGGAACCCAGTGCGCGAAGCGCCGAGGAACACCGCCGCGCCAGCAGGCGCGACGAATCGCCTGGCCGGGGTCCGAAGCGTCCGTAGTTCATGTATTGCCCGAGCCGCTGTTGCACGGTCGCTGGATTCCCGCCTTCGCGGGAATGACGTGTTGGTTGG
>JAUIKJ010000040.1 GCA_030430835.1 Candidatus Hydrogenedentota bacterium | reverse complement strand
TCCCCGGCGTCGAAGGCCAGTCCACCACGAGCATCATCGAGAAGATCACGGCGGACATCACATGAAGAATCGAGGCTAAGGGATGTTTGCCTTCCTCCGCGGCACCGTCGCCCACAAGGCCCCCGACCACATCGCGCTCGATGTGCATGGCGTGGGCTATATGATCTCCGTGCCCGACTCGGTCTACCGTCGGCTCACCCCGAATCAGGAGGCGACACTCCTCACCTATTGTCACATTCGCGAGGACACCTTTCAGATTTTCGGCTTTCTCAAGGAAGAAGAGAAGGCACTCTTCAAGACCCTCCTCAGCATCAACAAGGTCGGCCCCAAGGTCGCCCTCGCCGTGCTCTCCGCGCTGTCGCCACAGGACTTTGGCCGTGCGATTCTGGAGAACGATGTGAAGGCCTTCACCAAGGTCAGCGGCGTGGGCAAGGCGATGGCGCAACGCATCGTGCTGGAGATGAAGTCGAAGCTGAAGCAGGAAACCGAACTCAGCGCGATCATCGGTGAGCCGGAATCGCTCGACGCGGTCGAGGGCGACGATGTCTATGAGGCCCTGCTCAGCCTCGGGTGCACCCCGGCCGAGGCGAAGCGCGCCGCGGCCAAGGCCCGCAAGGACCTCGGCGATGACGCCTCCGACGAGGAACTGGTCCGCGTCGCGCTGCGCTCGATGGCGCGCGTAAAATAACGCACCGAAGGAGCCGCGCCGAAGCCGTGTCCACGGAACCCGACATGATTCTCATCGTCACGGACGTGCCCTTCTGGCGTGGCGAAGCGGGCGCCCACCAGCGCATCGCGTCCTTGTGCCGCGCGTTGTACGACGCGGGCTACGATGTCGGGGTGTTCTACCCAACGCACCTGTCCGAGGTGGACCGTGCCCAGTTCCAAGATCGCTTCCCGGAGTGCATCCTATATCTGCCGCCGCCGCACTTGCTAGCGCTGCGGCTGCTGCGCGGCAAACTCGGTTTTCGCGGCCCACTGCTCTGGGAACGCCGCCGGGCCCTGCGCTATCTCTGCCTGCACTGCCTTCCAAAGTTCATCATCTTCCAGTATCTTCGCACGGCACCCTTGCGCCATAAACTCGAGCGTGCCGTCCCCTACCCCATCCAGTGTCTGATGGACACACACGATGTACAACACCTGCGCGCCGCGAGCCTGGGGCACAACGACGCCGATAGGCCCCTTCCAGCGATCACCCGCGAAGAAGAGGCCGCACAACTGGAACCCTTCGACGCGATCCTCGCCATTCAGGATCAGGAAGCCGCCGAACTCCGTGCAATGTGTCCGGATTCGCCGGTACTCCGGGCGGGACACACGCATCCGATTCATTCCCCGGTGCAGAAGCCGGACGTGCCCGTGCGCCTTCTCTTCATCGCTGGTGAAGGCCAGCACAATCAGGACGCCATCAGCGCCTTCCTTCGGGAGGTGTGGCCGGGTATCCATGCGGCGTGTGGCGATCGTGTCGAACTGTGCATCGCCGGCCGCATCGGCGATCATCTCGATGCGGCGACGCTGCCCGACGGTGTCTACCGCGCCGGCTACGTCGCGGATCTCAACGCGCTCTATGCGGAAACGCATATCGCGGTCAATCCGATCTTCGGCGGCAGTGGGTTGAAGATCAAGAACGTGGAGGCGCTCTGTCACAGCCTGCCACTGGTCACCACACCCGTGGGCGCGCAGGGCCTGGAGGACGGCGCGGACTCGGCCTTCGTGGTCTGCGAGACGCCGGACGCGATGCGCGCGGCGCTGATACGCCTCATCGGCGATGCCGACGCACGGGACACGCTGGCGAAAGCGGCGCAGGCCTACGCCGAGGCGCACTTTACCCCCGCCGCGGCCTACGGCGAACTCGTCGAGTTTCTGCGGCAGCATTCTTGAAAATGCGCCGCCCGCCCAGTAGGCTCGGGCGATACCATGTCCAACTCCAGCCCCGACACCGAAGCCTTCTTCCGCGCCTTCGACCTCACGCGGCAGGGCCTGCGCGACTTCGCCGCGCGTGAGCACGCACACCTCGCCGGGGCCATCGAATTGCTCTTCGGCTGCACGGGGAAAATCGTCGTCGCGGGCATGGGCAAGTGCGGCTTCATCGCGCAGAAACTCAGCGCCACCTTCAACAGCACCGGCACCCTCGCGGTCTGCCTCCATCCCGCCGAGGCGATCCATGGTGACCTCGGGATCGTCCGCGAAGGCGAT
Organism: Candidatus Hydrogenedentota bacterium; assembly: GCA_030430835.1. Lineage (GTDB taxonomy): Bacteria > Hydrogenedentota > Hydrogenedentia > Hydrogenedentales > JAEUWI01 > JAUIKJ01. The sequence goes on along the minus strand of JAUIKJ010000040.1, from coordinate 10,204 downwards.
GTCGCCCTCCTTCTCTCCAACAGCGGCGAGACCGCGGAGATCGTCGCGCTCGCGCCGTTGCTCAAGGGCATGGGCCTGAGGATGGTCGCGCTCACCGCGCGCCCTGCGTCTACCCTGGGCAAGCTCAGCGACGCCGTCATCGACACCACCGTCGCGCGCGAAGCCGACCCGCTCGACACCGCACCCACCGCCAGCACCACGCTGATGCTCGCCGTGGGCGACGCGCTCGCCGCGGCGCTGATGGAACGCAGAAACTTCAGCAAGGACGACTACGCAAAGTATCACCCCGGCGGCAGCCTCGGCCAGCGCCTGCTCTGTACCGTGGATACCCTGATGCACTGCGACGAGCAACTTCCGCGCATTCATCAGGACGAAGTCGTGCGCGACGCGATCTACGAGATCTCCTCGAAGCGCCTCGGCGTCACCATGGTGGTGGATGAGCACAACCGGATGCTCGGCATCCTCACCGATGGTGATCTCCGCCGCCTCTTCGAGCGCGACGCGCATCCCCTCGATCTGCCGGTACACGAAGTCATGACGAAAAACCCGCGCACCGCGCAGCCCGGCATGCTCGCCGTCGATGCGCTCGCCTTGATGGAAGAACACCTCATCACCAGCCTGCCCGTCGTCGACGCGGCCGGCCGCGCGCGCGGCATCGTGCACCTGCACGACATCCTCCGCGCGGGCATTTCCTGAAGGAACCCGACCCCATGGCCACCACCCCCTTCATCTACATCGCGGGTCCCTGCGTATTGGAATCCGCGGAGATCGCGATCGATATCGGGAAGAAGTTGCAGGAATATGCCGCGCCCGGCGGCTACGACTTCATCTTCAAGGCCAGCTTCGACAAGGCCAACCGCACCTCGCTGGACGCCTACCGCGGCCCCGGACTCGAGGCCGGGCTGGAGATGCTCGCCGCGGTGAAGCAGGCGCTCGGCGTCCGTGTGCTCACCGACATCCACGACATCACCCAGGTCGAACGCGCCGCGGAAGTGGTGGACGTGCTCCAGATCCCCGCCTTTCTCTGCCGGCAGACCGACCTGCTCGTCGCCGCCGCACAGACCGGTCGCGTCGTCAACATCAAGAAAGGCCAATTCGTCGCGCCGGAAGACATGATCTACGCCGTCGAAAAAGTTCGCCAATCCGGCAACGACCAGATCTGGCTCACCGAACGCGGTGCCGCCTTCGGCTACCACAACCTCGTCGTCGACTTCCGGTCCTTCACCACCCTGCGCGAACTCGGCTGCCCCGTCATCTTCGACGCGACGCACGCCGTGCAGATCCCCTCGCAAGGCGGTAAGTCCGGCGGCCGCCGCGAATTCGTCGCCCCCCTCGCCCGCGCCGCCGTCGCCTACGGTATCGACGGCCTCTTCACCGAAGTCTACCCCGACCCCGACCAGGCCAAGTGCGACGGCCCCAACTCCCTCCGCCTCGAGACCGTCCCCGCCCTCCTCAACGACCTCACCAACATCCGCACCGCCCTCGGATAGATCGTCCGCAGAATACGTAAGTGGTAGCCCGGGGTCCCCGCCCCCGGGATCCCCAAGCGAACATCAGCCCCCGAACATCTTGTCCGCAGATTACGCAGATGCACACAGATTAAGAGAAGCCACAAGACCGGCCATCAGAAATCTCTTTCTACATATCATTCCGAATCATCATCTGCGCCCATCTGCGCAATCTGCGGACAAGAACGTCTTCTCTTCCCAGACCCTAAAACAACGACGCACACCCCCGCATCATCAGGAACAACGCCAACGCCACCACCAGACACCCGCACGTAAAACACCCCTGTCCCCCCTGCGCCCCACGCATCATCTCGAATCGATACGCGCCCCCCGGACCCCGCACCACCCGCCGGTAATACCCCGGCCCCCGCTTCTCCTCCACCTCCACCTCCACCTCTGCATACCCATCGCCGCCCGCTGTCGCGTCGTTATCCGTTGTGGGGTGGTCTCCCGACCGCCCCGCATCTCCGCCCACCGGCCGCGCCTCCACATCTATCACCACATCCCCCGACGCCGCGGGAAACTGCACCACCGCCCCGCACTCCGGACACACCGCGCCCCCCGCCCCCGGCGCACCCTCCACCGCGAACTCCGCACCACAATTCGAACACGAGTAAATACGCATGACACCTCACAAGAAATACATCTTCACCCCGATCATGCGGCCCAAGCCCCCTCGTGCGCAAACCACCGCCCCCTGCGCCGCTGACATATATTGGGCTTTCCCATGAATTTCCCTCGGTCCGCCGGGCGCGCTAGGATGCATCCGGATCACGTGTATGCGGGAAAACGGAAGGAGAACGGCATGGAGACCATCGAATTCTTCGGGGCGGCGTGGTGCCCGGATTGCCAGCGAGCGAAGGCCTGGCTGGACCAGCATGGCATCGACTACGACTACCGCGACATCCAGATCGACGATGAGGCGGTGAAGCAAGTGGAGGCGATCAACGGCGGCAAGCGCATCATTCCCACATTGCACATCTTGGGGAAGGAAGTCGCGAATCCCTCCAACACCGATCTCGCGCAGCTGCTGGGGGTGAACGAAGTGGGCCGCGTACAACTCTACGGCGCGGATTGGTGTCCGGACTGCAAGCGCGCGAAGGGTTTCCTCGATCAACAGGGCGTTCATTTCCAGTACATCGACGTCGACCAGTTCGACTGGGCCACGGCAAAGGTCGAGGAGATCAACAAGGGCAAGCGCATCATCCCAACCATTCTGGTGGACGGCGAGCCTTACACGAACCCGGACAACGCGACCTTGCGTGAAGTGTTGAAGATCGAAGCGCCAGACACGGACACGGTCTTCGATGTGGCCATCATCGGCGCGGGCGCGGCCGGCTTGACGGCGTCGATCTATTTGGAGCGCGAGAAGTTTTCGACGGTTCTCTTGGAGCAGAAGACGGTCGGCGGCAATGCCTACCTTACAAAGGAGATCGAAAACTATCCCGGGTTCCAGAACATCTCCGGGCCGGATCTCATGGACCGCATGCGCAAGCAGGCCGAGGTCTACGGTGCCACGGTCCGCGAGGGCGTTGCCGTGGAAGGCTTCGGTTGCGACGACGGTGTCTTCCACCTGAAGACAAGCGACGTGCCGGTGCGCAGCAAGGCAATCATTGTTGCGGTCGGGTCGACCTATCGCCGCCTGGACATCCCGGGCGAGGAGGAACTCATCGGATCCGGCATCCATTTCTGTGCCACCTGCGATGGCCCCTTCTATCGTGACCGACGCGTCATCGTGATCGGCGGTGGCAACAGCGCGCTGGAAGAGGGCATCTACCTCAGCGAGTTTTGCAAAGAGGTCACCATCGTCCATCGCAAGCCGGAATTCTCCGCCTCCGCGACCTATATCGAGAAACTTCCAACTCGCGACAACGTGAAGACCTTGTTGAACACGACGCCCGTGGAATTCCGCGCGAACGACAAGAAGCAGTTCGACGCGCTCCGCGTCCGCGACAACGACTCCGACGAGGAGCACACGTTGAAGGCCGACGGTGTATTCATCTTCATCGGTCTCGTCCCAAACACGGCATTTCTCAAGGACTCCATCAAGCTCGACGACCGCGGCTTTATCGCCACAGAGCCCGACGCGGTGATCACCACGGCGCCCGGCGTCTTCGCCGCCGGCGACTGCCGCCGCCACGCGATTGCCCAGGTCGCTGCGGCCACGGGCGAAGGCGTGCTGGCCAGCTATGCCGCCAAGAACTACTTGCGGAAGCGCGATCACTAGGCAAGTCACAGGGGCTTGCCCGACACCCCCAAACCGGTTTTTCGCCCTTTTCTCCCGCTTTGACCCGGGGCCGTCCCGGCGCTATGATGGCCTTCGGGGAAGTGCGGATCGAGGCGGCTTTGGGCAACGTGGAGAGCGCGCCATGAACGAGTTCGTATTGGGCACGGGCTATCAGCGGAACCTGGCGGATGTGGTTCGCATCGGCGAAACGCACCTGCGCCGCGTCGAGGGGGTGCCGCGCAAGGTCACGATGCGCAGCAGCGCGCTCGACTTCATCGCGGAACGCAACGACTTCGAAGCCCCGTGGTCCGCGTTTCACCTGCGGTTCCGCTCGGACAGCCCCCTTGCAAAGGACCTGAAGCAGGCCGCAAGCGAACTGGGTGACGCCTGCGAACTGAGCGAGAAGGATGCCTTTACCTTTGTCGACTGCCCCCGGCGCGGTGCGGCGGGCAATGGATCGGTGGAGGCCGCGCTGGGCACCCTCAGCGCGGCGGTGCGCCTGCCGGAAATCTGGCGGGTCTCGGGCGGCAACTACCGCGTCGATCCGATCAGCATTGAGCTGCTTTTCCAGGCAATGGTGCAGTACAAGGCCAGCGACGTCCACCTCAGCCCGGGCACCTGCCCCGTGTTCCGTATCGACAACGACACACGGTCGAGTGAACTGATCGGCCCATTGTCCGCGATGCAGATACGTGACTTGATCCGCGACATCGCCTCGGACCAGTACTGGAAAGAGTTCGAGGAAAGCCGGCAGACCAGTTTCAATTTTCATCAGGTTGGCCTGGGCTACGCCCGTGTGTCGGCCTTCATCAAGTCGGGCGCACCGCATTGCACGCTGCGCTTCCTCCCCGAGATCATACCGTCCTTCGACGAATTGCACATTCCGCCGGACACGATGATCAAGCTGGCAAACCTGCATCGCGGTTTGTTGCTGGTCACCGGCATGACGGGCAGTGGCAAGTCCACCACCTGCGCCGCACTGGTCGATTGGATCAATGGTCACCGGAATGCGCACATCCTCACCATCGAGAACCCGATCGAGTACGTGCACAGCAACCGGAAGTCGATCATCTCGCAGCGCAGCCTCGGGGTAGACGTCGACAACTTCAACGAGGCGGTCCGCGGTGCACTGCGCCACGATCCCGACGTGATCCTCATCGGTGAGATGCGCGACCCGGATACGATCCGTGCGGCGATCAGCGCCGCGGCCACGGGACACCTCGTCATCAGCACATTGCACGCCAACTCGGCAAGCGAAGTGGTAAACCGCATCGTAAGCTTTTTCGATCCGGTCGAGCGGGATCTGGTCAAGCTCCAGTTGCGCGATGCCTTGCAGTGCGTCATCTGCCAGCGACTCGTACCCATGGTCGGCGGAGGCCGCATCCCGGCGCTGGAGATACTCTTCAACGACGTCAAGGCCATCGCGGACGGCATCATTGAAGGCGACACGGATCACATCCGCGTCGGCATGCAGCAGACAGTGTCGCACTCCTTCCTCTTCGAGCAGTACCTGCACAAACTCGTGAAGCAGGGGCTCATCACGCAGGCGCGTGCCCAGGAGTTCGCCACGGATCAAAGCATGTTCGACCAGATCCAGATGGGCACCTACTCCGTGCCGCGGCTGGATTCCGTGCGCGGGGCGCATTGACCAGAAACCACGTCCCGTCCGCTGTCACCTCGACCGAAGGGACCCGTTTGTCACCTCGACCAACAGGAGAGGTCTTGGATCCCCCCTGCGATCGAAATGACAGAAGACGATTGATCATCCATGCAGCGACCTGAAGTTACAATGCCGGCGACCTAATTGCGCGCGATGGGCTGCTCGATCGGCGTGAGGCGGTTCGAACTCTGCGGCAGCAGTTTACCGAACCAGGCATCATTCTGCATGTCCAACTCGATCTGCCGGTGACAAACCTGACAACCGAACTCGTGGCCCGGCGCGGCGCCCTCGGGGATCCGGATGTGCGTGCTGCAGAAGGGGCAGGCAATGCTCTTCTCGTCCTTGTAGTAGTCCTGCAAGATCTGATCGATCTTCCCCGCGCGGTAGGCGCGAATCAGGGCATCCGCACAATCGGGGTCGAACTGCGTTCCCTTGCCCTTCTCGATCTCCGCGATCGCCACTTCCGGATCCAGGCCCTTGCGGTAGGGGCGGTTGCTGGTGAGCGCGTCGAAGGTATCCGCCACCGCGACCAGTCTGCCTTCAAGGGGTATGGCGTCGCCCTTGAGGCCATAGGGATAGCCCTTCCCATCGAAACGCTCATGATGGTACAGGCAATAGGGAATCAGCGACTGCAGAAACTCAACATCCTGCAGCAGACGCGCCCCGCGCTCGGGATGTACCTGCATCTTCGCATACTCTTCGTCGGTCAACTTGCCCGGTTTCTGCAGGATCGAATCGTCCACGGCGATCTTACCCACGTCGTGGAGCACGCCGCCCATCTGGACTTCCTTCAGTTTCTCTTCGCTCCAGTTCAGTTCCCGGGCGATGACCATGGAAAAATTGGTCACGCGCCAGGTGTGGCCCACGGTGTAGTGATCGCGCAGTTCGATCGCGTTCGCCAGCACGATCAGCGTGTCTTCGTAGGCACGCTGTATCGCGGCGACGTATTGCGCGTTCTTGATCGCGATCGCCGCGGGCGCCGCCACCGCCACGAGCAATTCCAAGTCGCTCGAGACAAAGGCATTGGTCGTGCCGCGGGTATCGACGTAAATGACGCCGAGGGTTTCGTCGTGGTGCTGCAAGGGAACGCACATCGCCGAGGCGATATTCTGGATGATAATGCTCGCGCCCTGCCCGAAGCGGGAGTCGTCCTTGGCATCCACGGTCATCACCGCTTCACCATCCTCGAAGGCACGCCGCACGATTGTGGAACTGATGGAAACTTCTTCGCTCGGCGTACCGGACTTAACGTACTCCGTGATCAATTCGCCGGTCATCTTGTCCTTCAACAGGATCACACCGTTGTGCGCCGGCACCAACTTGAAAACTTCCTCCAGCACCCGCTCAAAAAGCTTGGCCTGGTCGTTCTCACTCGCGATGATCTGGTTCGCCGCGTACACCGCCTTCAGCCGCTGTTGCAGCGCCTCCAGCTTGGTCTCATCCTTTTCCGCCGAGGCCGACGCAAAGAAGGTCTCATACATGGTCGCGGCCTTGGCCGCCTCGTAGTGGCTGTCCGCCTCGGTCTGGAAGCGGACACCGGTCTCGTAGCCCTGTGGGGCCGCGCCCTCCTGCTCGAAGCGCAGTTCCTGCTGACCGATCTGGACCACGTCGCCGTGCTTCAGTTGGTACTCAAGCACACGACGCGCACCGACATAAGTCCCGTTACCACTGCCGAGGTCACGCAGCACATAGCCCTTGGCCTGCCGCTCGATCACTGCGTGGGACCGGGATACCTGAAGGTCGTCCAGATGCAGGGCGTTGTCCGCCCCGCGCCCAATACTCAGGGCACCGTTGACTGGGACCACCTTGCCCTTGTTCGGGCCAGAAAGGACTATCAGCCGGGTCCCGGCCATGGGGTGATACCTCCGCTCGAATCCATAGAATAACCCAATCGACCGTTTTGTTATAGCATCCCCCGCCGGCAATGCCAAGTAGCCCGGAACGGAGTCCCGGCGGTGGGCTTCAATAACACCGAAAATCCCGCAAAAAATACGCCAAAGCGGGGAGTTATCGCTTGACACCCCAATCGCCCTCGGCTATTATGAGCACTGTGGTGAGGATGCCGGTATACCGAGTGCTAAAGCCTTGATATTCACAGACTTACCATAGCCGCTGATCTCCGTACCGATTGGCGGCGCAAGGATCATTGGAGATCGGCCCACCGGATGGAAGAGCTAAACAGCCAGCTGCAGTTCCTCGGCCTGCGCGAACACCCCTTTGCGCCGACGGCGGATCCGGTGTATTTCTACGCCACGCCCGAGCACAAGGAATGCCTGTTCCGCTTGTGGAGCAGCATTGATGAGCGGCACGGCATCGCGGTCGTGCTGGGCAATTACGGTACGGGCAAGACGACGCTGCTGCGTAAATTGATTACAGGCATGGCGGCGGACAAGGATCACTACTGCACCGCGGTGCTCGGTTCTCCCATTCCGTCCTGGACGAGTTTCGCGTTACTCGAGAGTATCGTTGCCCAATTCGGACTGCGGCCGGAAGAGAAATCGTTCATCTGCTACATGGAAGCGCTCAATCGCTTCCTCCTGGAAAACCGCAACCGGGTCTGTACACTCATCATTGATGACGCCCAGAACCTGAACAAACGCGGACAGATCGAACTGCTGCGGCTGGTGCAGAACCTGGAAACACAGCAGCACAAGCTCCTGAATCTCGTCCTCTTCGCCCAGTTGGAATGGGTCGAAGTACTGCGTGCCGCGCCGAACTTCGCACAGCGCGTAAATATGACCTACACCCTGCACCCCGTCAGCCTGGAGGACATGCGGCACTTTATCGAGTTTCGTCTGTTTCAGGCCGGTGCCCAGGAAGGCAATGGCCCGCAGTTTGAGGAAGTTGCCCTGCGCGCAATTCATGCCTATGCCGAGGGTAACCCCCGCGTCATTGTCACCCTGTGCCGCAATGCCCTGTTGGTGGCCGCGCAGTTGCGCACCCGCAAGATCAGCCACGAGATCATCGTGCACACCATCGAGAAAACCACCTTGCCGGACCCGGACAAGCGCGCGCGCCTGGCCGCGGCGCTGATGGGCGCGGGTGCCACGGTGGCGCCCGCCCCACCAAAGCGCGAGGCGCCGGACACCGAGGTCCGCACGCCCGTTGTATCCACCACCCAATCGCGTGATGAGCGCGCCGCGGCGTTGCTGCTGAGTGCACGGTCGCGCCAAACCCAGGGATCCGCCTAACCGATGTCCGACGACCCGGATGGGGAAGCCATGGCAGAACCGCTACTGGACGAAGACATTCTCAACCGGCAACTGGGTGAGATCGAGAGTTCCCTGCGCGACGGCTTTGAGAAGGATACCCGTTTTGGAAACGGTGCGTCCGGTGAGGGTACCGACGACGAGCTTGACTTCATCCAGATGACAGGACTTACCCGTCCCGAACCGCGCGCAGCGGAAGCGGCGGACGCGGCAGCGACGCGGGCCCGCGACGATCTTTCTTTCTACGAGCCGGGCGTTCGTGATGTCGATCACGCCATGGCGCCTCATGCCATGGAGAGCACAACCGAGCCGGCAACCCCACGCGATGCGGACCCGACACCCGCGGCGGATGGCTTCCGCTCGATCGCGGACGAACTGGCACATCAGGAGACCGCGCCCGAGACCGAGCCTGCACAGACTCCCCTGGATGCGCCGACCGTGGAACAACCCGAGGATTCCAAAGCCGCCGCGGAGCCGAAAGAAGCGCCGGTCACCGAGGCACAAACCGCGCCGACCGAAGCCGTGCAGGCCCGTGAGACCGAAGCCAGCGATCCCCCCACCGTCACCACGACCGCAATCCCACCGGACGAATCAACTGAAGCAGACGATGCGGATTTGCGCGACGCGGCGGCGCTTGGCGCCGTAGGCGCGGGGCATGAGGCGGCCCCGCCCCAAGTGGAAGCGGCGCCGGCCGATCCCGCGCCCCGTGAGGAGGATCTGGATTCCATCCTGGAGGGCGCTACGCCGATCGTGCCGGAACTCGTGGACACCGCTCCGCTTGCACAGCCTGCCGACGTTGAGATTCCATCGGAAGACGAGTTCCTCCGGAAGCCTGCATCGAAATCCGAAAGCACGACAGCGGCATCGGCACGGGCCGAAGAAGAAGATCTCGACGCCTTATTGGAGAACGTGGCGCGGCTCCACGAAGAGAAGCGCCGCCCCGAGGTGAATCCCAAGCTCGCGGAAGCCGAGCAACTCATGCAGGCTCTGGAGGGCAGCATGGCCGCGACACCCGCAGCGAATGCGACGGTGCCCGCGCCCCCGATGCAGGAGAAGGCCCCCGGCGACACCTCCGTGGCCGATGCCGCGAACGATCTTCCCTACGACTACGACGCGGCCCCGGTGAAGCGGCGATCAAAGTCGCCTTCCCGGCGCAGGCTGCGTGCGATACGCCGCCTGCTTGTCGCCGCGTCCGTCCTGGCGATGGCCGGCGCGGGCACGGCCCTGGCCGCCTATCTCATCTATCCGCAGTTACAGTCGCCGGACGATTTCTATGCCCAGGCAAAGCTGCAGTTGGCAAACAACCAGTACGAGCGGGCCTCCTTCTCCTTCATGCAATTTGTAAAGCGGCATCCCGGTCATCCGAACTTGGCCGATGCCGAGTTCGACGCAGCCTGGGCACTGACCCTGGTCGACGCACCGACCCTGGACGAGGCGGACCGCCTGAATAGCGAGGCCCTCGACCTCTTCACCCGCTTCGTTGAATCCCATCCCAACCATCCGAAGCGTACGCGCGCGGAAACGATGATCGGCCGACTCCACTATGCATTGGGCGATCACGAACAGGCGATCGAGATTCTCCGGGATCCGGTGCGCCAGT
>JAUIKJ010000039.1 GCA_030430835.1 Candidatus Hydrogenedentota bacterium | reverse complement strand
CTCGAAGTTGACGTGGAAGGCGTCGTGTCCTTCGAAGGCCTCGACCAGGGCCGAAGCATGCGGGTTGTCGGCATGGGCAAGGCCTGAAAGGGCCAACAGCACAATCAGGCTACGGCCTGTGCGCATTATCAGGTGCATCGGTGTATCACTCCCATCAGTTTTTTGGCGATCACTCAACCAGCGGCGAGCGGGGCAAAGCCGTCTTCACCGGCTGGATCGCGCGTGAAACCGCCACTGTTGTAGAACTGGATGGCGCGCAGCAGCTCGCCGAGTTCGATTCGCCAGTTCTCGGGCGCGTAGTCGCTGTGGTGCGGATAGGCGTTCGTGCTACCCGGTCCGGGCGCGAAACCATCCTCGCCGGCGTCGTCGGCATGGTAGCCATCGCTGTTGAAGTGCTGAATGAGGCGGAGCAGTTCGGAAAGCGAGATGACGAAGTCGCAGTTCTGGTAGTCGAGCGCATGACATGTGAAGTCGCGCGGATAGACCCGCTCCGCCTCCGGGATGTCGATGGTTAGTTCCTGATTGCGTGCAACCTCGGAAAAAATCTGCACCGTGCCGCTGCGTGGCCATTCAATCCGAAGTTCATGAACCGGCGTCTCTGCATGCGGACCCAGGCCGAAATGTGACACGCGTTCACTCTGACCAAGGAAATGGCTGGAGACGCCGTGCTCCCGGACCTGCGCGGGCGCACCGTCCTGAAGGGTGAGGGTGATGAACGCGTTCAGCCCTTCAAACCCCGTGTCGGCATCCTTGAAGCGAATGCGCAGCCAGTCATTGGCATTGCCGGTGTCATTGCGGTAGAGCGTCGGACCATCGCCATTGTTGATACACAGCACATCAAGGTCACCGTCGCGATCGTAGTCGAAGGTGAGAAGTCCTTTGCCATCGTCGAGATCGACGATGCCCTGGGCCTCGGATACCTCGGTCATCTGTCCGGTGCCGTCGTTGTTCCACAGGCGCAGGGGATCATCCGCAAACATCTCGAAGTCGTCCTCCTGACCGGGAAAGCGAACCCCGTTGGTCATAACAAGATCGAGGTCGGTGTCGTTGTCGTAGTCGAAGAAGACGGTGCCCCATCCCCACATGCCATTGCGGACGCCCGCGTCGTCGGTCACGTCGGAGAATACGCGGTTGGCATCGTTTCGATAGAGGCGGTTGCCAAGGTCCTCGAGATCGACACCGTCGGGAAAATCCTCGGGGTCGAGCCAGATGGCGGTGACGAACCAGTCGAGATCGCCATCCGCATCGTAGTCGCCGAAGGTGCTGCCCATGCCGTTCTTGTCGGTGCCGACCTGCGCCGCGAAGGTGCCGTCCGTAAAGGTACCGTCACCGTCGTTCCAGAGCAGTTGACTGGTTCCGAAATCGGAAGCGATGGCGAGGTCGAGATAGCCATCACGGTCGAGGTCGACAAAGGCGGGGGCAAAGCCGAAGATATCGCGCTCGCCGCCGTCGCCGTCGCGCCCGACCAGAATTTCGGCCTCGTCGTTCGCGATGTAGAAATACCCGGGGGAGACAGCCCCGCGATTGCGCAGGAGAACACTGTGCCCGATGGCCCCGTTGGGCAGGAAGGCGCTGCTCCCCCACTCCGTCGTGAAGAGGTCGAGATAGCCGTCGCCGTCGTAGTCGCCTACCGCTGCGGAGAAACCGATGTGCCGGGCGCCATTCTCCACGGCTGCGCCACGGGCCACGGCTTGTTCCGTGAAGGTGCCATCGCCGTTATTCATGTAAAGGAGGTTACGGGTGCCGCCGACAACCGTGACGAAGAGATCGAGGTGACCGTCGCGGTCGAAGTCAGCCCAGATTGGGCCGTTGGTCGGTGCGTCGACCAGCAGGCCTGCATTCAGCGTCACGTCCGTGAAGGTACCGTCACCCAGGTTGCGAAACAGGATATCGGTGTCATCAAGCCGCGTGACGAACAAGTCGTCCCAACCATCCCCGTCGTAATCCCCCACAGCCGCGCCACCGGTTTGCCGATCGGGCTGGCAGAAGTTCGGGGAAACGAGACAATCCCCGAAACTCCACGGACTGTGCTGGAGATAGTCGATCCCCGCGGCGGCGGTGACATCCACGAAGGCCGTTGGATCCTCGGTGCTGGCCGGTGCGGCCAAGACGGCGAAGAGCCAGGCAAACACACAAGGTCTGATACTGGACGGCAACTGCAGCATGGTCACAACGCGCACTCCATATACCCGTATAAATTCTACCGCTGAATCCTTTATTCCGGCAAGGGCAAAAAACACGCCGGGGCTGGAGTAGTTCACTCCAGCCCCGGCTCGGAAGCTATGTTGTCTAACTACTGAATCGCTTTGCGCGAGCGGCGCAGCAGCAGGACGCCTGCACCCAGGCAGAGCGCGAGGAGCACCGCGAGGCCGCGGTAGTCGGTCGCCGGCACGGAGGACTCGACGCCAAGCGCCGCATCCGTCGAGGACAGCGATGCCACGTTGTCCGACACGTCGCAGGAGTACAGGCCCGCATCGCCCTGGCCAACCGCATTGATCGTGTAGACCGCGGAATTCGGCGCGGAGGGGATCGGGTTGCCGGCGTACTTCCAGATGTAGTTAATCGGGCCCTGACCACCGTTCGTGGTCACGGCGAAGCTGACCGTTGCACCCTCGTTCACCGTGACGCTGGCCGGCTGGCCGATGATTTGCAGCGGCGTGGCCACCACGATGCTCGCAGCCGAGCTGTCGATACTCGTGGCGTTGTCGGTCACGCGGCAGAAGTAGAGACCGCTGTCGCCAACCGTCGCCGGATTGTAGACCAGTTCGTTGGTGGTCGCACCCGGCACTTCAACCTCCGCCTTGCTGCCGTCTTCTTCGTACCACTGGTAGTTGACGGCCCCGACGCCGCCTTCCACGACAACTTCGAGGCGGGCTTCATCACCCGCAACGACAAGCACGCTCTCCGGCTGCTGGGCAATGCCGAGCGGATCGACCACCAAGGTGGCGGTGTTGGAGACGACCGTGTCGGTGCCGTCGTCCACCGCGGTGCACTCGTAGACGCCCGCGTCGGCGGCCGTTACCGGGCTGATGAAGTAGACGGGGCTCGCGCCGGTCTGCACCGGAACGGAGTCCTTCGTCCAGGTGTAGGTCACTGACTGGAAGCCGCCTGTGGTGCCGAAGTAGAAGGTGAAGGTGTCCGGAGGCGAACTGAAGCGCACGCCGCCTTCCGGCTGAATCGCAGCCGCGAGGTGTTCGTATACGGTGACCGTGGCGACGTTCGAAGTGCCCGGCGAGGCCAGGGCCCCATCGTCGGTGACCACGCAACGGTAGTCGCCCGCGTCGGCGAGCGTCAGCGCATTCAGCACCAGCGTGGCGCTCTGTGCCGTGGCGTTCTGGCCGAGCGTAATGTCCACTTCGTTCAACTGCCACTGGTAGGAAACCGTCGGGTTGCCGCCCGTGGCCGCAACGGTAAGCGAGATATTCTCGCCCACGTAACGGTCGCCGCCGACCGGCTGGGTCGTAATCGTCAGGCTGTTCACACCCGTGGCACCCGTGCCGGGCGCAACGTGCGTGGTCCAGATTTCGCCCGGACCGAGATCCGGCAGCGTGATGGCGGGGAAGGCACCGATGATGAGGCCCTGCCCACTAATCGTACCGCCGGTGGTGTTCTCGACGAAGAGCTGATCGAAGCCATCGAAGACGGTGCTCGCATCGGGAATGCGCGTAATGTCGACGTTGGCGGTGGACGATACGAGGGTACGGCTCACGCCGGAGTTGTAGAAGGAGGACTGCAGGATGCCGTGGGTATCGAGTTCACCGACCAACTGTGGGATGACCGGGAGCGTGGTGCCCGCGTTGTAGACGGCCGGGCCGGTAAGCACCGCGTCGTTCGTCGTGTCACCGGGCACCGTGCCCGGGCTGAGCAGCGTGGGGCTGTTCGACGTTACGTCGGCCGCACGCATATTGGAAATCAGGGTGAACTTGCCGTTCTGGCTTGCGAGGGCGCCCGCGGCATTGCCGGCGAGAATTGTGCCCGAGGACGCCTGCACGACCGAGCCCTGCAGTTTGGCCATACCCGGCGTGCCATAGCCGCCGTCGCCACCGGCCGCGGAGGTACCGCTGCTGGCACCCGTGCCGCCGGCACCGCCATCAGCGCCGAGCGTACCCGCGCCACCGGCGCCGGAGGTGTAGGAATTGATACTGGGGCAACCCTGAAAGGTGTTGCAGGGAGAAAGAACGTCGAAGCCGCTGCAGCCGTTCGCGCCCTGTGCGGTACCGGAACCGCCGGGGGCGGTGAAGCCGGAGTCCGCTTCGGCGGTGCCTCCGGGCGCGCCCGCAAGGCCGGCGACCGTACCGGCACCGGCTGTACCCGTGCCGCGCGTGCCCGCGGAAATATCGACTTGACCCGAAAAGACCAGCAGGCCCTTGGCCGCGATCACGATCGCGCCACCGCCGTTGGCACCTTCACCACCATCGCCCGCCGGCAACGCCGAACCGCCGTTACCACCGTCACCACCCGCGCCACCGGCACCACCATCGCCACCCTTACCACCCGGCGCATCGCTGGAGGTACAGCTACCATTGGCCGATCCGTTCACGCCACCGCCGCCACCGCCACCCGCGCCGGAACTGCCGCCGCCGCCCTGACCGCCGCCTTGGCCACCACCGCCCTGACCGCCGCCGCCGCCGCCGCCGCCGCCGTTGCCCGCCGCCAAGACGAGATCGCTCGCGGAAGCCGTAAAGTCGGCGTCCGAGCCCTGGCTACCCGGCAAGCCGTTGCCGCCATTCGAGCCAAACTGTCCCGCAGAACCCGGTACACCACTCTGGCTGGCCGCGGTTCCCGGGTTTGCATCGCCGTTGTTCGCACCGGTGCCCAGTGCACCGCCACCACCCGTCGCGGTGGCACCGAAGCCGCGGTTGGTCGAGACGCCGCTTGCGGCACCTTCGTTACCACCAATGCCGCCGGTGGCCACCGAGCCGGCCGCGCCGAATCCGAGGGAGCCGTCGCCACCATTTTCGCCCGCTTCACCGGCCGAACCCGACCCGCCATTGGCACCGTCGCTACCGGAAGCGCGGCCCTGGCCGGCGCCGCCGTTGCCACCGGAGCCACCCGGGCCCGCCGTACCACCGAGACGGTGGCCGCCGGAACCGGCTGCACCGCCAGCACCACCGCCGGCCACGCCGTCGGCCACACTGATGTCGGCCGCCCACTCCAGATCACCGGCTGCGGCGATAGAGAGGGGGTTGGATCCCGTTACGGTAATTGTGACGTCGTTGGCGACGGTCAGATTGTTGAAGCGGAAGACCATGACACCGGAATCGAGCACACCCGAGACGGTGGCCGGGTTGGTCGTACCGGCATCCGTGTCGATGTCGAAGGTCGGGCCTGTCGTGCCCGCAGAGATCGTGAAATCGAACGCGGCAGGGTTGCCCTCGTAGATGTCTGCCACGGCCGGATTTACCGGCGCAAGGAAGGTGGCGGCAATGATGCAAGCGGCGCCCAACACGCCACGGTAATTCAAGTTGGTCATTTTAAGTGCGCTCCCAGCCCACATGGTTCCCGTTTATCCTTTCGACTACACGGCTTCACAGATGAAGACGCGCCCAAGAATTTCCCTGACTGTGGACATGCTCGTGACGATCCCCAGACCCTGCCCCGATCCGGAATGCCTGCGGCCCCGATTATCTAGACATGACTGAATCTGCCCTGTTGAGCTATTGCCCGATAGGGTCACTATACGGGAAGGTTGAAAAACCTGTCAAGGATCTTGATTCGGGTCCGGAGGCGGCGTTCCGGGGCCTGTAAACAGGGGCCGGCTGGGGTTGCAGCGGGGCGGGCATGCCGCTAGGATACGGATCCGGGTGGTGGCTGAGCCGGCCTGGATGGGGATGCTATGGCCAAGATTAAATGTCCGCGCTGCTTTTACGTAAATTCTGAGGGCGAAGAGCGCTGTGCGAAGTGCGGCACGCCCTTGCCCAAGATACGGATTGAAGCAAAACCAACGCCCGGCGCCGGCGGCGGCGACAGCGACATCCTCTTCCGGCGCGGCCAGATTGTTGCCAACCGCTACTCCGTCCTCAATCTGATTGGCCGCGGGGGCATGGGCTGCATCTATAAGGTGCACGACAACACCCTCGGGGAAACGGTCGCGCTGAAGACCTTGCTGCCCCAGTTTCTGAAGGATCGGCTGGTGGTGGAGCGCTTCTTCAACGAGGCAAAAATCGCACGCAAGCTGGCCCACCCCAATGTCGTTCGTGTCCATGATATCGGCACAGCGGGCAAGGTGGTCTACATTTCAATGGAGTATCTGCAGGGCAAGTCCCTGCGTGCCCTGCTCGAGGCCCAGCCCACGGGCCGCCGACTTCCGGTAAAGCAGGCGCTGCGAATTATTGACGAGCTCTGCGCGTCGCTCGAGTATGCGCACCAGTACACGATCCACCGCGACATCAAGCCGGAGAACGTCATGATCGGCACGGATGGCGGGGTGAAACTGATGGACTTCGGCATCTCGAAGTTGATGGCGAACACACGCATGACGGGCGCATCGGTGGTGATGGGGACGCCGTTCTACATGTCGCCGGAGCAGTTGCGCAACAGCCGCGACGTGGATGCGCGTGCCGACGTATTCAGCGTGGGCGTGGTGCTCTATGAAATCCTGACGGGCAATGTGCCCACGGGCGTACCCAAGCCGGTGAAGGAGATCGTGGCGGAGGTCCCGGACGAACTGGACAAGGTGATCACCAAATGCGTCGAACCGGATCCGAAGGACCGGTACCAGAATGCGACAGAGTTGCGCCGGGCCATCGCCGAGGTGCGCAGCCGCATGGAGAACGACGCACTGGGCGTGGCCGCACAGCCCGCGGTCCGCGGGCGTGGCATGCGGATCCCCTATCGCAAGGTGGCGGGCGTGCTGGTAACCCTGGGGCTGGTGGCGGTCACAGGCGGCACGCTCTATGCCCTGGAAGAGCGGCGCACGTCCCTGATCGAGGCGGCGGCAGTGGCGGCCACGGAGACGCCAGACACACCGGCCGGCGCCATGAACTTCGCGGCCTACGTCGACTTCATCGAAGCCCTGCGCAACCGTTCACGCAGTGCGGCGCAAAACTCCGAGCGGTTCACTGCGCTCTATACCGAAGCGGAAGGCCTGCGCGACATGGCGGTGGAGAATCACCGAGCCGGACGCACGGAGTTTGCCAACGCGAAGATTCGGGAAGCGCTGCAGTATTACCTTGCGCCAATGATGGACAAAGTGACGGCGGGCATGGTTTTCGTGCCGGCGGGCAAGGTCGCCATCGACGGGATCGCGGTATCGGTCCCGCCCTTTTTCATGGACGAGACCGAGGTGACCATGGAGTCCTTCGCGACCTTTTGCCGGCAGGTGGATGGCGGTTGGCGCGACGGGCTGGCGCAGGTACCGGAAGCGCAGCGTGATTACCCGATCGTGAACGTGCCCTATTATGACGCACAGGCCTATGCTGCGTGGTGCCGCAAGAAACTGCCGACAGATGCGCAGTGGGCCCATGCCGCCTATGGCGGCAGTGCGCCATCGGACGCCTTCCCGTGGGAGGGCGACTATGAAGCGGGCGCGTGCAACTGTGGCGGTGGTGCGCCAGCGCCGGTGGGCAGCTTTGGCCGCGACCTGACCTGGTCGGGATGCTACGACATGGTGGGCAACGTGTCGGAGTGGACACGCACCCCGGAGGATGCCAGCGATTTCATGGGGGGGGATCAGGATGCGTGGTTTGGCAAGAACATGATCGTTCGGGGCGGAAATTATGGCACGGCGCCGCAGCCGCTGAACCATGCGGCGTCGGCGGCCTATGGCCTGATCAACCCGGCGATCGGCTTTCGCTGCGTGCTGGAAATCCCCGCGACGATCCAGGGCGCACAGGACCTGTTGAGCTCGCTCTAGGCGCCCCGCGCCGCGCGGCGCATTCCAGGGCGGTTGACACCCCCGAAATCATTCTTCTACAATTTCGCTGCACCTTCCACGAAACGGAAGCACATCTATGGATTTCGTAGTTTGTCCGCACTGTCAGGCCCAACGATCCGTGGGCACCTCAGTCCCGAAAGAAGTGGTGGTCGTGATGCCCTGTCCTTCCTGCAAGGAATGGGCGGTCGTCTACCGCAACAAAGTTGTCGCCCTCAAGCGCGAAGTGCTCACGCGTGGATCGCGTAAGGCGCGAATTCTGCATCTTGCGGAAGTGCTTGCGGAGTTCCTCGATTCTGGCGTACTGCCAACCGCCGGCCTGGATCCGGAGTTGCGCGCCGCATTCGGCGAATCGGCGGATGAGGACTACGGGGACGACTATGGCGAAGAGGTCGAGCCGATCTCGGACCATGAGTTCGAGAAGTTCACGAAGATCGACCTGAAATGCCTGGACAACGCGTCGTACTTTCGCCGACATTTCGGGTAGGGTTTTGGCCGCGCGCGACGTGGGAGCGCGATCATGAAATCTTCCGTCTATAGCCCAAGGCCGTTATAGCTTCTCATTGCCGCGCCATCGCTTCTACTGTGGGCGTTACTCGTTGGCGCTGCGCTTGTCTGGTATTTGGCCATCGGCTATTTCTCGTTGGCAGGCACGCTGATGGCGGATGGTTGGCGCTTTCCTTACCTGCTCTTTCTGTATCCGGTTGTACTCACGTGTGCGGGTACAACGGCACCAACCTTCTGGCGCGCCCTACAGGGCCGCTCACGCCTGTGGTGGCATCTCTGTACCCTGATTCTCGCCAGCGTGCTGCTGGGAATGGCCGGAAGCGTGGGCGACCAGTGCCGCAATTTGCGAGGGCTATTTCTCGCCGAAGCGGATCTTGCGCGATTCTTCCGCGAGCCAGCGGGTCTGCACGTCGAGCTTGGCGATCCATTCTGCGGCGGTGAGCCCGGCGATCATGCCGCCGGCCTGGATGGTCTGATAGGAAACGGTGGCCACGTGCTTCACGCCGACGGCGTAGTAAAGGGCCACCAGCTCCGCCCACGACAGGCTGCGCGAGAACTGGTAGTGGTCGAGCACGGCGTTGACCCGGTCCTTCAGCACGGCGGTATCGTCGATCTTCCGGACACAGAGGTTCGAAATGCCGTAGGCGATGTCCTCAAGATAACAGCCGTCGCCAGCGAACTCGAGGTCGACGATCGCGACGAGCTTGTCCCCCTGGAACATCAGGTTGCCGCCGTGCCAGTCGCCGTGGATGAGCCCGGTCTCGAACTCGTCGCGCTTCTCAATGGACAGTGCAGCCTGCGCGTCCTTGAGGAAGAGCGCGATACGGTTGCAGCGATCGACGACGCCCTGGTCGGGGACCTGCTGGTAAGCCACACGGTAAAGCTTCTCGAAGATGCCGCGGGGCACCTCGCTGAAGCGCCACATGCGCGCGTCGCGCGGGGGTACGGGAATGTCGCGGCAGACGGCGTGGAGCTTGCCCAAGGCCTTGGCTGCGGTGACGAGGTTCTCCTTGTTAATCTTCGGCGGGCTGCCAACTACAAACTCCTGCAGTTCGAGCGCCCACTTGCCCTGTTCGACGATGCCCTTGCCATCCTTGGCGCGCTTGATGTGTGGCGCGGGCAACGCGTTCTGCAGCATGTGGGCGGAGAGGTGGTGCTGGAAACGCAGGTTGTCGAGCACGCGCAGATCGGTGCTGTAGGTCTTGCAGAGGAACTTGCCCTGGTCCGTGTCGACCACCATCTTGCGATGACGGCGCTGGTGCGCCTGCGGCAGGGCCTCGGGCATGCCCACCTCCGCGAAGTCGTAGTGTTCGCGAATCACGCGCTGGATAATATCCAGCCCGCCAAGCTTGGGTTTTTCTGGGGGTGCGGTGTCGCTCACGGCAAGGCCAGTACTTTCTCGGAGGCAACATGCTCCATCAATTCTTCTTTCTGGAACCAGGAATCTTTCCAGGCCCGCTTGGAGTAAAGCTCGCGCGCCTGGTCGGTATGGTGCGGGGATGACGGCTGGTTGCTGTTGCCCCAGGGGGTGCAACTGTAGGACTCGATGCCGTCTTCGTGCATGAACATGATCATGGCGGACATGCTGCCGCCACGGGCGATGTGGCGGCCGGGCTTGTCAGGATCGGGCTTGGCTTCCACATCGCGCACAGTCTCAGTGAAGTTCCAGGGCTTGCTTCCGAAATCGGCGCCGTCGTAGGGGTAGAGTGCGCCGTTGCGGCCGACGACGTGGGTATCGCCCCAGGGCACAAGAAAGGTCCCGAAGTTTTTCTCCAGGTCGGCCTTGGCCTCGGCGAGGGCGGTGAGCATGGCTTCCTGGCCCGCCGCGTCGATTGGCTTGCCTTCGGCCACGGCTTCGAGATCGACCTTGCCCTGGCAGCGCAGGCGCCATTCGCGTACGAGCGGAGCCGCCGTGCTGTCCTGCGTGAACTGTCCGTCCCAGGCGAGAATACTGGAGATGGCCGTGGCCATATCGGCATCGTCGGCGTGGGCGGCTGCCGCACCACTGTCGACCGTGGCGCGCAGTGCCTGCTTCCAGGGTTCGGCGAGCAGATCGTAGACATCCATCGCGATGGCCTTGGCCTCTTCCTTGGTCAGGGAGTCATCCATGTGGAGCAGTTGCGTCATTCGCTTTCCACGGGGATTGTCGAAGTCCCAGGACACGTTGTAGACGTGCTCGTTAAACTTGTCCGGCGTCAGCGGTGAATCGACCATCATGTTTTCGGGGCTGATGTTGCAGTTCTGCATGTAGCCGGCCACCGGGTTCACGATGCGCACGTGGTCGTCCAGATCGTAAATGCCCTGCCATGCGGTGGCGCTGGTGTGGCCGGGCACCGGCTTGCTCCAGTCGTAGCCTGAAGGGCGGATGGGCGTGCGACCGACGCGCGCGTAGCCAATGTTCCCCTTGCGGTCCGCGTACATGATGTTCTGCTCCATGAGGCTGTCCATCTTCAGGGCGGCATAAAACGCGTCGGCGTCCTTGGCTTGGACCATGCGCCAGCCCTGCTCGAAGTAGCCGGTGTCGTCCATGTAAGGCGTCTTGCCGGCGTAGGCCACGCCGTTCTCCGCGTCCGGCTCTTCCAGAAGCGGGCCGTGGATCGTGTACAGCGCGGGCATCTTGCGCGGCTTGTCTTCGCCCTTCACCTTGATGGTGATGACCTTCATCTTGGGGGTGAGCCATTCGCCATCGTACTCGTACTGTGGCGGAAAGCCCATCTTGAACTTGAGCATGTAGACATCCGACGTGTCGGCGCCGCCGGTGGTCATGGCCCAGCCGACGTGGCCGTTGTGGCCCAGACCGACGAGGGGGGTGCCGACGATCCAGAAGCCGCACATCTCAAGGCCGGGCGCATGCACCCGCGCTTCGTGGAACACGGCGAGGCTCTCCCAGGTCAGGTGCGGGTCGGTCAGCAGTATGGCGCAGTCGTCGGCGGAGCGCGTGGGCGCCACTGCGAAACTGTTGGAGGAGAACTCGGGGGCTTCGGACTTGCCCTTGAGGTCGTCCATCAGGGTGCCCAGCGGCCACTTCAGAATCATGGCGCGGCCGACTGCGGCGCAGTGCCAAGGGTATAACTCGAGGCTGTACGCGGGAACCCGTTCGGGGTGCTCGGCTTCATAGGCCTTGACGCCCGCGATGTAACTCTCGGCGATCGCGCGTACTTCCGCGGGGCCGTCGTCAAAGTGTTGCTGGCACAACTCGGCATTGCCGGCCATCTTCATCGCGTAATCGATCTCGACGTGCTCCGGACCGAAATGCTCGGCCATCTCACCAATGGCGGTGCGGATGTTGAGATAAATGTCTTCGAGGCGGTCCTCGGCCTGCGCATAGCCGATGGCGTAGGCGGCGGCCTCCTGACTTTCCGCGTAGACGTGCGGGATGCCCCAGGTATCGCGGTAAACCGTGGCGGAATCCGCGTTCGCCACGAGGGCAAGCGCGAGCGTGAAGAGAAAGGTACAACCGGTACGCAACATGAAGAAAGTCCCTTGGTATTGGCCCAGACACACGCCGGGCAATATAGCGAATGGCTGCGGGGGGCCGCAAAAGGAAGGACGGCCCCACGGGAAATCGGGGGCATGGTGTATGCGGCAGCGCCTTGACTTGAACCGGAACCTGTGTAAGGCTAATCCCATGTTAACCGACCCGATAGAACTTGCGGAGAGGCAGGCCGCACTCGTCCAGCGCTGTATTGCGGCGGGACGATTTGACAGTGTAGGTGAAGCAGTTCGCGCCGGGCTGAGTCTGCTGGAAGAGCGGATCATGCTGGAGGAAGCGGCGAAGGACGAGCTTCGCCGTATGCTGGATGAAGCCGTCGCGAGCGGTGTAAGTGATCTATCGCTTGATGAAGTGATGGCTTCGATCAAATCTCGTCGATTCGGCAATGTCTCTTGAGATTCAGTTAACCGCCAAGGCAATCGTCGACCTCGACGATATCGCCGTGTACACCATTGATCGATTCGGTACGCGTCAGGCCTTGGCGCACGTCGAAGCCCTGCAACAAGCCATTGCACTATTGGCCCATCACCCGTCGC
>JAUIKJ010000421.1 GCA_030430835.1 Candidatus Hydrogenedentota bacterium | reverse complement strand
CCCGGGCCTTCGAATCCGGCAGAGTATATCCAATTCACCGAATCAGACATCGACCGCGCGGCCTTCCTTGAGGCTGGTGTCCATCGCCACGAGAATCTTGACCGGTTCCAGCAGTTGCGCCGGTGTCAAGGGCCAGGCGCCGTCCTTGAAGACCTTCATGATTTCCTGCAGGCCGCGGTAGTAGGAGTCCGAGGAATCGACGGTGAAGTGCTCCCAGGACTTCGTTCCGTAGGCGGTCAGATTGAAGCTGACCTTCGCGTTGCCCAGCAGGTTGAGCACCACGTGCGCGCCGTCTTCGAACTGGCAGGTGGCGTGAATGTTGCCTCCATGGGGCTGCGCATGCACACGCCTGCAGCCGTAGCCCCAGACGGCGTTCATCAGTTCGACGACATGGATGCCATAGAAGAAGATGCCGCCGTACTCCGAATTCGGATCACAGGGACCCGCACACACGCCGGCGGTGAGTTCGCCCGCCTTGCCGCGCAGGTCTTCGAGAAACTTCTCCGTCGCACCCGCAAAGCGCAGGGTGGAAAATGAACTGAAGCCGACGCCTGCTTTCTGCGCCGCGGCGATCATCGCCTCCGCGTCTTCGACCGTGGTGGCCAGCGGCTTGTCGCAGAAGACGGGAATGCCCGCCTCGAGAAAGGGCACCACGCTCGCGCGATGCCGGCCGCCGTGGCGGTGCGTGCAGATCATGCCGTCGACTTCGCCGATCATCGCGGCACTGGAATCGGCGATCTTCGGGATGTTGCCATCCTTCGCCACCTGCGCGGTCTTGTCTGGCTGTGCGCCCCAGATTTGCGTGGCCTTGGCCCCGTCAATCTTCATCCCGTTTTTGCCGTCGGGGAGGTTCATCAACTGCGCGAAGGCCAGCGCGTGTGAGTTTTCCGATCCCACCAGGCCCACGCGTACGGTGTCTTTCGCCATGGCCCGTGGTGCGGCGGATGCGGCAATCATGGATGCAGTGGACGCGGCGAGAAACTGACGGCGGTTGATCGGCATGGCGACTCTTCCTTGGTTGGTCTTCACGAAGCGCACAGCCTAGCACAGATGGCAGGAGACTGCATGGCGGCGGAAAAATGGAAGCGATCCGTCCCTTTGTCGTTTCGACCGTAGGGAGAAATCTAGGACCTCTCCCTCCGGTCGAGGTGACACGGCGTCGGGCCGTGGTGACAGGGGGGCGTGGGGCGCGTGCGCACCACCGTCATCTCGACCGCAGGGAGTGATCTTAGCTCTCGTAGCTGATCCGGTAGATTACATGTGCCGTGTCATCGGAGACGAGCAGCGATCCGTCCGGCTGGACCAGCACATCCACGGGACGGCCCCAGGCGCGCGTGCGCTGGATCCAGCCGCTGGCAAAGTCCTCGTAGGCCGTGGCCTTGCCGTCCTCGCCGAGGGTCACCAGCGACAGTCGGTAGCCGGTCTCGCGGCCCTTGCTGCGGTTCCAGGAACCGTGCTCGGCAATGAAGATCTGGTGGTGGTACTTCGCGGGGAACTGA
This sequence comes from Candidatus Hydrogenedentota bacterium, assembly GCA_030430835.1. Taxonomy (GTDB): domain Bacteria; phylum Hydrogenedentota; class Hydrogenedentia; order Hydrogenedentales; family JAEUWI01; genus JAUIKJ01. Next base: position 822 of record JAUIKJ010000421.1, on the reverse strand, counting down.
TCGCCCGTGTAGAACTTGAGGCCGAGGGGGGCGCAGTGCGGATCCAGGTTTTGCGCGGGCGCCACAAACTCCGCGCAGTCGCGCGCTTCACCAAACTCCGGATCCGGCAAGTCGCCGTTGTGGCAGTAAGGGTAGCCAAAGTGCTGGCCTGCCTCGGTGACCGTATTCAGTTCACAGTTCGGGTGTTCATCACCCAGCATGTCGCGGCCATTGTCGGTGAACCAGAGTTGCTTCGTGACCGGGTGCCAGGTGATGCCGACGGTGTTGCGCACACCGTGTGCATAGACCTCCGGCTCCGAACCGTCGAGGTGGATGCGCATAATGGTCGCAAAGCGTGCGTCCTCGTCTTCCTTGTTGCAGATGTTGCAGGGCGCACCGACGTTGAAATAAAGCTTGTCATCCGGGCCGATGGCGAGGTACTTCCAGCCGTGCATGCCTTCGGTTGGCAGTTCGTCGTAGATCACTTCGGGCTCGCCGGGATTGTCCAGATTCGATTCGATATCGGCCCAGCGGAGGATACGGCTGATTTCCGCGACATAGAGGTCGCCGTCGTGAAAGGCGATGCCGTTTGGTGAGTTCATGCCCTCGGCGAGGGTCCAGGTTTGGTCGGCCTTATGGTCGCCGTCCGTGTCGGCAACGGCGTAGACATTGCCGTGTGCACGCGTGCTCACGAAGATGGTTCCCTTCGCGCCGGGCTCCAGTGAGCGGGCGTTGATCAGGTCCTCAGCGAACAGTTCGATCTTGAAGCCTTCGGGCATCTTGATCTGGTCCAGCGGCAATTCGGCCGCATGGGTAATCGACGCGAGGGAGGCGGCCGCCGCG
>JAUIKJ010000038.1 GCA_030430835.1 Candidatus Hydrogenedentota bacterium | reverse complement strand
ACACAAACTCCGGTTGCGATCGCACGGACGGTTACGAAGTATTCCCCGATGGCCCGTCCATCTATCCGGAATACCTCAGCGACATGAACGTACTGATCTGCCCGTCCGACGTGGATGGTAGCGATGTGCTCACCGATGGTGCCTGGAACGTCAACGAGGACATCAACGATGCCGTGAACCCCTGTGCCTGGAGTGCGAAGTCGTACAACTACACCTCCTACGCGCTTCAGGATGAGGACTGGTGCAACGACCTCAGCCTGCTGAACGCGACCCCGGCCCCGGGTATCAACGACTTTATTGATACCGGCTTCTTCGCCGACTTTGGCACGCTGGCCTTCGTCGACATTCCCGCGCAGTGGGAAGCCCTCGGTGACGGCGCGGTCTTCGACCGTGACATTTCCTACACCACGGACGCGGGCGCGGAAAACACGATCTACCGTCTTCGCGAGGGTATTGAGCGCTTCTTCATCACGGACATCAACAATCCGGCTGCGAGCGCGATTGCGCAAAGCGAAACCTGGATTTATCAGGATGATATCAACTCCGCCAACCCGGACTTCATGAACCATATTCCGGGTGGCGGCAACGTGTTGTACCTGGATGGTCACGTGGAGTTCCTGCGCTACAAGACCGAAACGCCGTTCTCGGTCGCCTGGGCGGTCCTGCTGGGTGAGATTGAAGGCGCGTAATCGATTCCGAACAATTCTATGAGATGCTCGTTCCGGGCGGCCCTGCGCCGCCCGGAACTTTTTTGCCGACGGACACGCGGTCCCATGAAGCGTATACTTGCCGTCGCGTCACCCCAGATATTGTGTTTCGTGCGGTATTCCTCTACGATTCACGGTATACTTGGAGCAGCAATCCTGGATCGAGGGCTACGCGAGCCCGGGAGTACACATGGACGTGCACAAGTTTTACACGCTCGGCGAAGAGGTCGCGAATGTCATTACCCACGGGATCGGCCTGCTGCTGAGCGTAGCCGCGCTAACCCTGATGCTGGTGTTCGCGGGCATCAGCGCGGACCCCTGGATCATTGTTGGGGTTGCCATCTTTGGCGTGGCCATGCTGTTGACCTACCTCGCGTCCACGCTGTACCACGCCCTACCGCACCCCAACCTGAAGAAGACCCTGCGCGTGATCGATCACTGCGCCATCTTTGTCCTGATCGCGGGCACCTATACCCCCTTCCTCCTGGGGCCGATGCGCGACGCCTGGGGACTGCCGCTGCTGGTGTTGATGTGGACGGCGGCACTCGGCGGCTGTGTCTTCAAGATTTTCACGACCGGAAAGATGGAATGGTTTTCGACGGCACTCTATGTGCTGATGGGCTGGGCGGCGATCTTCGCCCTGAAGCCCGCGCTGGAGAACATCCCCCCCGGTGCCCTGTGGCTGCTCTTGCTTGGGGGGCTCGCCTACACCGGCGGGGTGGCCTTCTATCTCTGGAACCGCCTCCCTTACAACCACGCGATCTGGCATGTCTTCGTGATGGCCGGCAGCACGGTTCATTTCTTCTCGGTCTTCTATTTCGTCATCCCGGCCAACGTCGCCTGAGCCCTGCCCGCGCGTGACCGGGCCCCGGCCCACGCAGTATACTACCGCTTCCCCCCATTCAACCCTTGGGAATCGGTATGCTGCGCTACGGGCCGGTCGATCACCTGCCGGAGAACTTCGGCCACTTTGTCGATGAACTCGCGCCCGGTGTGGGCGCACTCTACGGTGCCGCTGCGGAGCAGGACTACCGCGCCAAGGCCCGCCGCAGCATGGCGGCCAGCATCGTGCATCCGGCAGTCCGGGCCGTGGGCGCCACGGAACGCGGCACCCTTATCGGCCTGGCCTTGGCCATCGAGCGCCGCCCCATGGCCGAAGTGGCGCTGGTTCATGTGCTCGCGTCGCACGCCGGGCGGGGCGTGGAGGACCGGCTTGTGGATGCGGCGGTCCAGGCGCTCCACGCGAGTAATGCCAAGGGCGTCGTCTGTGAGTATATTCCGGCGACACATGTGGCACTGGGCAACGCCTTCGCCCGGCTTGGATTCGAGACCATCGCCCGCCAGTTGATGTGCTGCGACACCAACGCCCTACGGGGGCGAAGGGTGGCGGTCCCGGCCGTGGATCCCCTGACGCCGGCACACTGGCGCGACGCCGCGGAGTGTATCGTGGATGCCTACGCCGGGCACCCCGGCCGGCGTCTGCATGGTGAAGTGCAGGATCGTGCGCACGCGCAGGAGTATATCGCCCGGGTCGCCGCCGGAAACTATGGCGTGATCGCACCGGGCTATCTCGTTGTGGCGCGGTCGGACGACGCCTGCAAGGGCGTGGGCCTGGGGTGCCAGATCGCGCCGGGCACCGGATTCATCCTGCAGCTGGCCGTGCGCCGTGCGGTGCAGGGACGGGGCGTGGGCAGTGCAATACTGCGCGCACAGGCACGCAGCTTTGAAGCACACGGTCTCGACCGGATCTATCTGGGCGTGACGCTGGACAATCCGGCGCGATTACGCTACGAGCACCTGGGCTTCCGCAGACATTGTCTGGTGGACGCCTACGTACACTGGAAGCATGCAGACTGAATTGATAATGAACCGCCGAGGCCTGACATGACCCGAACCCATCTTATCGCTGGTGGCATTGTCCTGATTGGCGCGCTATCGGCCGCGCTGATTACGCTCTTTGTCCTCTTCCTCTACGAACCGGGGCGGGAACGGCATGCGGTCGCCATGCCGGACGATACCGCGATTCGCGTGGTGATGGAACCGGCCCGGGTCCAACGCTACGTCTCGAGCCTTGCGCCGGGGATTACACGCTTCGTGTCAACGGTGCCGAAGGTGACATCGATGCAGTCGCGCGCCTTCCGGGTCGATTGGGTCCATGCGATGCCCTACGAGATTGCGCTCCTCTTCTCAGCGCCCGGCAACAACACGATGGACGCGACCCTCTTCATCAACCCCCTGCCAGAGTCGAGTTTCCTCTCCGAGTTCAATGCCTGGGGGGCGCTGCGCGAACTGCGCGGTGTTGCATGGTCCGGAAGTGGCGCGCGCGAGGTGACGCCCGCGTACGCCACCGCATCGGGCACGGTACCGGTGAACGCCTCGTGGAACGCGGGCGCACAAAAGCCTTCGATTCACGCGCTGGGCACGCCGGAAATCGAAGGCGGCCACTGGCTCGAGGTGGCCGCAGTGAATGCGGACGATGTGTTCAGCCACCTCTACGCGGCGATGGATCGGGCCTGGAGACAACCGGGAACCGAAGCCTCCGCCGCGGCCTTGACCCGCGCCCTGCCCTATCTCCGCCGGGCGCGGCTGACGGGCGATCTCACGGCGGACGACGAATTGTACTTTGTGATTTTACTGGAACTGGCGGACCCTGCCGGACGCGCGGCGGTGGACGAGGCGATGGCGGCGGTCGCGGACGCGATGGCGGCGGGATTCGCGGATCGCTGGGGCTGGAGCTTTGGCGGCGGTTTCGGGTGGACCGGACCGGCCGCACTGGAGGGCAGCTACCACCTCCGCGGATTCGAGGCGCGCCTGCGCCGGGCGATGGGCGGTTAGGGCCAGTGCTTGACCTGCCGTGGGCACGCTCCGTAGCATGGGGCGTTTTGCGGCCAACCTCTTGGGGATTCCTTTGATGAGAACCTGTCTAGCCATTGTCGGCGCTTTGGTATTGATTGTGGTGGCGGGCGCGGGTTTCGCCGCGTGGCGCTTCAACCAGCAATTTGGCTACACCATGGCCGAGCCGGTCTCCTTCGAGACCCGGATCGACGAGGGCACGCGCACGCAGGTCGTGCTGAATGTGGATACCCTGCGCGACTACGCCGTGGATCTGGTGCCCGCGGAACTACCGCAGATGCCCGCGTGGGTCCCCGGCGACGTGCATTCGCTGATGGAAGACTTTCTCCCGCGCGAACTCGCGCTGCTTGCCGGCGCCAACTACCGCGAGGGTGCCATCGATCTCACCGTGTTCGCGAATGAGCGCCGGATCGGCCCGGTCATCGTCGAGCAGCTCAAGTCGGCCGGCGTCCTCAGCCGGATTACCCAAGTCGAGTGGGAACCGGAACTCTTCCAGTTGGAAGAACGCGGCGTGATAACCGCTCGGGGCAAGATGGCGATCACGCCGGATGCGGAAGGCTGGGTACTCAACAGTACCGGTGGCAAGGAGGGCGCCACCATCGCCAAGGTGAGCGGCAACAATCTGCTCGAGATTGTGGTCGATGGTCATGATGGCGATTTCGTGGCGCTGGTGAGCGCGATGATGCAGGCGCAGGGCGCCACCCTGGAAGAAGCCTTCGCCGATCCGATGGTGAAGCCGATGATCCCCTTCGTCACGAATGTGAAGGAGTTCTATGCCGATGCCAACATCACGGGTCCGGATGAGATCACCATCAACCTGCGGATCACCATGGCCGAAGGGACGCCGCGAGAGGCACGCTCCCCGATCGCAATGGCGATGATGATCGGCTTCCCGGAGATCCAGAAACGCCTGAAGGCGAACTATCAACTGACCCTGGAAGCGAAGGATGGCCAGAACCCGGAGTGGGTGGAGGAGCAGGTCTTCGCCGGGGCCTTTCTGCTGACCGGTTTCCGGCCAATCATCGAGCAGCAGATCCAGACGGCGCTGCAGAGCAGCGCACCACCGGCAAGCTGACTAGAGGCCGAAGAAGAGCGGCAGATCTCCGGAGATAATCCCGGAAAGGTACTCGGCCACGCCGCTGAGATCGCCATTGGCGATGGCGGCGTACATGCTCTGGTAGAGCGTGCCCAGCTGTTCGAAGCCCGCGATGATCTCCCGGTTCGTCTGGCTCAGGTAGTTAAGCGTTTCTTCGGACATGGTCACGTAGGCGCTGAGCTGGTTGAGCGAGTTTGCTGCGCTCTCCTGCAGGATCAGTGCGGCGCGTGCCTCATTCATGAAAGCTGTGCTCGCCTGCACCCGCTGCCCGAGTTCGAGCGCCGCATTGTAGCTCTGGGCAGCACCCTCAAAGTCGCCCGCGCGGGCCAGTTCATCGCCCTGCCGAATCAGTTCCGCACCCAACTCTGCGAGGGCCCCATAGTCCCCATCGTTCGCGGTAAGACCAGCGAGCAGGGAAGCCGAATCCCGGTCCATGCCCGCGGCACGCAGCGCCGCTTCGTGGCTCCGCGCACGGGCGCGCGAGTAGGTGTCCACCCCGCCGTAGTTCGAGGCGTTGTCGAGCGCCATCAACGCGCCGTCGACATCGCCCTCGGCAAAGAGCATTTGCGCTTCATAGTAGGCCGGGAGTCCGTTGTCGCGATCGGCCTGGCTCCACGCGGCAAGTTGTTCGCGGCCCGCACCATACTCACCGGCTTCCATGAGGTTTTCAGCCAGCGCCGCACGCAGCAGCGGATTGGAGGGATCTTTGCCGATCGCGCCCTGCAGCAGGCCGATGGCCTCCGCATTCGACAGGAAGGGAATCGCGCCGAGAATGGCCTCGGGCGTATAGCCCATGTCCTGAAGAATCTGAAGCGCCTCGTCCGGACTGAGTGCCGCCCAGTCCGCGAGACTGGCCAGCATCTCCGCGCCCTTCTCATCTTCCATCATGGCGAGACGGCGCGCGTTGAATATGTCGGTCATACCGGGACGCCGCGAGAAGGTCACGGTGTCGTCTTCCGGTTCCGCAAGGTCTTCACGTTCGGTATCCGCCGGGTCTTCGGGGCGTTCCCGAAGCTGAATCCGACGATTGAACATATGGTCGTGGACCGTCTGGGGCTCCCGGGCCGATGCAAACTGTTCGTCCAGGTTGCGATCTGGACGCGCATCCGTCGTGGGCGCCGTATTCCCGGCCTGCATGCTTGACTCGGGCGTGTCGAACCAGTCGCGCGCGGAGAAGCCCAGTGAGAATATGATCAAGGCGGCCGCAGCCGCGGAAAGGTTTCGGAACCATGGTGCGGACGCGCGCTCCGTCTCCAGCTTCGGCTGGTTCGGCTTCGGACGCGTGCGGAAGGGCACCACGTTCTCGGGCCGATTCTTCGCCTCGGCAATCGCGGCCATCACCGGTGCCACAATGTCGATGCCCGGTGCCTGCGGCGCGGCAAGTTCACCAAGGGCCCGCAGATCCTGGGCAACCCCAGCCACCTCCGCATCATCAAGCTGGTCGAGCACGCCATCTCGCAGGTCGACACTCGGCGCGTTCAGGCGGTAGGCCTAAGCGAGGACTTCCAGATCCTTCCAGAGTCCCTGCAATGCCTGGTACTCCCGCTGCAGGTCGGTATCGGTGACAAGGCGCTGTTCAAAGCCCTCGGGTGCCGCGCCTTCCAGACAGGCGATCAGATCCAAGTCTTCCGGCAGTCCGTCTTCTCGCGCGGGACGGACACCCGCAGCAATTTCACGCGCGCTCTGCATCACGCGCTCCGTGATATCGATGTCCGGTGCGTCAACCGCAAGCGCTCCCCCGAGCGTTTCCAAGCCGGCATGGAACGCAGCGAGCGCGGCATAGTCTTGCTGCAACGCGGGATCCGACGCGATGCGTGCATGGAGCGCCGCCGCTTCGTCCTGCGGTAGCGTGCCATCCAGCAGCGCAATCAACAGCGCCTGTTCTGTGCCCTCGGGGTTCATATGCTTTCCAACTGATCTCCGCAACTTGCCCGTAGCTGCCGCAGTATCCGGTGCAGGCGCGTGCGTACTGCGCCTTCCGTACTGTCCACCACTTCCGCGATTTCGCGGGCGGACTTCTTCTGGAAGAAGCGCAGGTTCACAATCTCCTGCGACTCCAGCGGAAGCGTCGCCACCGCGGCCAGCAATTTCTTCAGCCGTTCCTGCTGCATCGCCTGATCTGCCGGGCCGTCCTCCGAGGACTGCAGCAGCACGCCATCGTCCTCGCGGGCGCGGCTGGCGAAGTCTTCCAGCGCCTCCATCTGCACCGCCTTCTTCCGCTTCAGCTCATTCAGGCACAGATTCCGCGCGATGCAAAGCATCCACGGCTTAAACTTTCGCGAGGTATCGAAGCGATCGCGCGCTGTATAGATCCTGAGATAGGTCTCCTGCGCCATTTCTTTCGCCACCTCGACATTCTTCAAATAGTGCAGGCAGAAGCGAAACACGTCGTTCTGGTAGCGGTGTACCAGTTCCGCGAGTGCTGCTTCTTCCCCTTGGCTCAAGCGGCCCATGAGCGCTTCGTCTGTAGACTCCGCAAGACTCACGGCATCGCCCGCCGTATGCAGGGTGAGAGATGAACCCATCGTACTCTCCTTCCCGAACGCCTGCATAAAATACCACCATATGACGAATTCATCACAACGGGGGCTCCAAAACCTGAGACTTCAGGCATAACCATTTGAAACACAACATTTTACAAAGAACACACTTCGATTGACAACACCGCCGTCCGGCCACCCGGCGCGGGACGGGAAGCGCCTGCGGCACGCCCCCCAACGGGGCTAGAAATCGACCTTGACCGGGGATTCCAGGCGGGCGGGCGCCACGGTGCTTTCGGCGATCCAGGCCTCGACACGGCCGACCGCGTCCTTGGCGGCGGCCAGCACCCGGGCCCGCAGGACCCCATCGCCTGGATAGGTTGCCATGCCGATGGCCCGGTCAATCGTGTCGCGGAAAATGGTCAAAGCGGAGGTGCTGCCCGCGTTGATGCCGGCCAGTTCCCGCTGCAACTCGCGCAGCACCGGGAGGAATTGCTGCCGGATCCAGGCCTCGTCGTCGGGTAGCGGAGCGCCGGATTCAGGGGGCAGGCGCTCGTTGTACTCGCTGCACACTGCGACAAACTGGTTGGACGTGCGCCGCAGGGTTTGCGCCAGGCGTACGGTTTCCGTGGGGGGCAGGTTGACCATGCTGTAGTCACGCAGGAGCACACGCACCATCGTGAAGGAGATGCCCGTGCTGAGCAGGCAGCCGATGAGCACGAGTACGCCGAAACGCATCTGACGCATAAAGCGGGAACGCAGACCCGGCATGGCTTAACCGCGCGGCGCCGGATGGCGGAGCAGGCGGCCCAGATTGCGACTGTTCTCCATCCATGCCACGGCGCGGGCGTAGTCGGGATACGCCTCTTCACGCTTCCGAAAGGCCGGCGGGTGGATGGCGCGGCGGCCGCTCGGCAGCTCTTCGATGCCCAGTTCCGCATGCAACATTTCATGAAACACGATATAGCGGACAAAGAAATCCGGCACGAAATCCTGGTCGAGCAAGGGGTGCATCCGAATGATCTCGTCCCCGGGCACGTAGCTGCCAAATCGAATTGAGCGGCGGCGGCCGCGCGACGGCATCTTCCCCCAGGTGATGGCGCAGCGGATCGCGCCCCCGAAGTGCGCGGCGTTCACCTCATCAAAGAGCCGCCGCAGATCATGGTAGGTTCCAGCCGTGCGGATCCGGATGGCGCGGGGCGGGCGTGCCGCCACCTTGTGCTGCTCGGCCCGGATGAACGCGTCCAGAACCTTGCCTGGTCCGCCCGACTTGGGACGGCGCACCCAGGACGCAAGTGCGCGGCGCACCGTGGGGGGCGCATCGAGGAACATGTGGTGCAGCCGCAAGCGTGCAACGGTGCCTGCCGGGTTGAAGCGCAACGACATCATCGTCGACGAATTATTGGTGATCGTCAGTTGCACGAGGAAGCTGATCTGCGCCTGAAGTTCGGCCCGTAGAAGATCGGCCTTGCTCTGGATCAGACGCTTCTCCGCGACCGGAGCCCGCTCGGGGGCCACCTGCCGCCGTGCATCCGCCGGGGGCGATGCGGGCTGATCGCTGCCGAATAATTCAAGCTGCTGGGCCATGGTACTCCGGTGCTTTCGGGGAAGATTGCGTCCGCGGTGCGCAGTATACCGAATCCGACTGCCGCCATCGTACCGCGCGGCACAACTTGCTATACTCCGATTTTTGACTGGGGAGACTTCAGGCGTGCGGATACTTGTTACCGGCGGCGGCGGCTATCTGGGTTCGTGTCTGACCGCGTTGCTACTTGAGCACGGCCACGCCGTTCGTGTGTTCGACCGATTCTGCTTCGGGCGCGATGCCATCGCGGATCTTGCCTCGCACCCGAACTGCGAAGTCGTGACGGGCGACGTGCGCCGCCTGCAGGAACACACAGACTTGCTGACCCAGGTCGATGCCATTGCGCATCTCGCCGCGCTCTCCAATGACCCGTCCTGTGACCTGGATGCCGACATGGCCTGGGACGTGAACGTCGAGAGTACGGTGGAACTCGCCCGACAGGCAATCGAGCAGGGTGTCCGTCGTTTTTTGTTGCATTCCACCTGTGCGGTCTATGGGCGTGGAGTCTTCGAGATCCTCGACGAAGCGAGCCCGGCAAACCCGGTCTCTACCTTTGGGCATACCAAGCACGCCGCGGAATCACGGTTGCAACTGCTGCGCAGCGCGACCTTTGCCCCGATAGTTGCCCGCACGGCCACGATGTATGGCTGGTCGCGGCGGATGCGCTTCGACCTCGCGGTCAACCAGATGACCGCCACCGCCTTGCGCCAGCAACGCATTGTGGTGCGGGGTGGAGGCAACCAGTGGCGCCCCTTCATCCACGTTGCAGACGCCGCCGAAGCGTTCGTGCGCCTGCTCGAGGCGCCGGCGAGCCAGGTGTCCGGCGAAGTATTTAATATCGGCGCGGACTCCCAGAACTGGCGCATCCGGGATCTTGCGGAACATGTCGGCGCAGCGGTCGGTGAGGCCCGCGTCGAACTGGCCAAGGACGACGATGACCAGCGCAACTTCCGCGTCCGCTTCGGAAAACTGGCCGATACTGTTGGCTTCGCGCCCACGCGCAATCTGGACGATGGCATTGCCGAGGTGCGACAAGGCCTGAAGGATGCAGCGCTCGATCCCTTCGATCCTGCGTACGTCAACGTGGCACGCATGAAGGACCTTCGGGCCACCCCCGTAGACGACGGCGGTGAACCGATTGCGGCACGCTTTATCCCCCTGGCCAAGCCGAGCCTGGGCACGGAGGAAGAGGAGGCGGTTGTCGAAGCGCTTCGCAGTGGATGGCTGACCTCCGGCCCGAAGATAGGCGCCTTCGAGCGTGACTTTGCCGAGGCCGTGGAGGCTCCGCATGCGGTGGCGATTGCTTCGTGCACGGCGGCCCTCCACCTTTGCCTGGTGGATGCAGGCGTAGGCCCGGGGGACGAGGTCATCACCTCGCCCATCACCTGGGCATCCACCGGCAATTCGATTCTCAACATGGGCGCGAAAGTCGTGTTCTGCGATATCGACCCGGCCACCCTGAACCTGGATCCCGCCAAGCTTGAGGCGGCGATCACGGAACGCACGAAGGCCATCATGCCCGTGGACCTCGCCGGGCTCCCCTGTGATCTCGACGCGATTCGTACCATCGCGAAGAAACATGGCTTACCCGTGGTGGAAGACGCTGCACATTCACTGGGCGCGGCCTACCGCGGTACGCCGGTCGGCGCTCTGTGCGACTATACCTGCTTCAGTTTTTACGCCGTAAAGAACATCACCACCATGGAAGGCGGGATGATCACCCTCGCCGACCCGGACCGGGCAAAGCACCTGCGCTTTCTTTCGACAAATGGGATGTCCGCGACCGCCTGGGACCGCTATGGGCGCAGCGCGGTGGCCGCGCCACAGGAGGTGGTGGCGCCGGGCTTCAAGTGCAGCCTCAACAACGTAGGCGCGGCGATGGGTGTCGAGCAGCTCAAGAAGTTTCCGCAGTTCAAGGCGGCGCGCAAGCGGCTTGCCGAGATGTACAACGCAGTCCTCAGCGAGATCGACGAGATCGATATCCCGCCCTCAGCGGCGGCGGAATCGGAGCATGCCTGGCATCTCTATATCATTCGTTTCGACCTGAAGAAGCTGAACAAGAGCCGGGACGAACTGGCCTACCTGCTCCGCCGCGAGAACGTGGGGAGCGGGATTCACTTCTATGGACTACACCTTCACCGCTACTACCGTGACGTCCTGGGCATGCAACCCGGCGACTATCCGGCGGCAACCGACGCATCCGAACGAATTCTTTCGCTTCCACTGCACCCGGAGATGAGCGACAAGAACGTCCATGAAGTCGTGTCCGCCCTCAAGAAGGTGCTTGCCTACGCGCGAAAATAGGCGCATCCGGGTATAATGATGCCGGTGGCCCCGAGGAGATTCCGGTGACGGCGAAGCTCGCATCCTGTCCGCGATGCCGCAAACCCTTCATGCGCGGTGAGGTGCCGGTGTGCCCAGCCTGCGAAGCGGAAGAAGAAGCGGACTACCGCCGTATCGGTGATCTGCTGAATCGACGGCCCGGTCTGAATGCCGCGGAGTTGGCCAGCGAAGCGGATGTACCGATCGAATGTGTCATGCGCATGTTGCAGGGCGGACGCATCGAAAGCACCAGCCTGAGCGCGACCGCGCCTTGCGGGCGCTGTGGCGCCCCCGCCATCAGCAGTGCACAGCGCCTGTGTCACGCCTGCCTGACGAAGCTGAACCAGGAATGCCAGGACGCCAAGACCGCCATTCAGAAGGCGCTGGCGATGCGGCAGTCCAGTATCCATGAGGTTCGGCGGTATGTGGATATCAAGCGGGGCCGGGAGACGGACTCCAGCTAGGCCGGAATGATTCGCGGCAGCTCAGGCGTTCCACGTACAATGAAGCGCATGGACCGCCCGATACTCATCTACGATGGCGCGTGCCCAATGTGCCTGCGGGCACGGGACTGGGTCCGTGCACACACCGATGCGGACGCGATCGAGCTGATGCCCTGCCAATCGCCCGAGCGTTCGGAGCGCATTCCACAGGTGCCCTTCGAGCAATGCATGGAAGCCATGGTGCTGGTGGAGCCCGGTGGCGCGGTGCACATTGGTGAACAGGCCTATCCGCCACTGTTGCGGCTGACCCGCGACCGAAAGTGGCTGGCCCGACTCTTCGACCTTCCGGGCATGGGCATCCTCTCCCCCATTCTTTATCGCTGGATCGCAAAGCATCGCCTCACAATTTCGGCCTTGTTCATCCGCAAGGCGCCCGGCGAATCCTGCGACATCGAGCAAGGCTGCAAGTAGGTGGGGACGGCACCTCTACTCTTGGGCGCGGCCGCCTTTGCGTCGGTCTTGATGACGGTACTGTATGGCGTGCAGCGCCGCACCGGGGATGCGGGCCTGGTCGATGCCGGCTGGTGTGGCGGCCTGGGTGTGGTTGCGCTTGGCTATGCGGCCTTCGCCGACGGCGATGTACTTCACCGGATACTGCTTGTGCTGGTGGCCGTTCCATGGAGTTTTCGGCTGGCCTACTACCTGATCACCGACCGCGTGCTGCGCGGCGAGGAGGACGGGCGCTACCGGGCCCTCCGTGAGACTTGGGGCGAGCAGGCACAACGCAATTTCTTTTTCTTCTTTCAGGCGCAGGCCGGATTCATACTGCTGTTTTCTGTGCCGATGCTGATGACGGCGCAGGCGCTGGATCCGGGCCCGAGCCTCTGGGACATCGCGGGGGTTGTGGTCGGTCTGGGCGCGATCGCCGGTGAGGGCCTGGCCGATCGCCAGCTGCGCCTGTGGCGCAAGAATCCCGCCAACCAGGGCACAACCTGCCGTGCGGGCCTCTGGCGCTACTCACGGCATCCCAACTATTTCTTTGAGTGGCTGCACTGGTGGGCCTAT
>JAUIKJ010000037.1 GCA_030430835.1 Candidatus Hydrogenedentota bacterium | reverse complement strand
GACGACACCCCGCCGGTCGGCCTCGCGGCCTATGCCGCGGCCGCCATCGCGCGATCCCGGCCGATGAACACCGGCGTGCAGGGCTTCGTCTACGACATGCGCACGGCCATCCTGCCCTTCATGTTCATCTTCAACACGGACCTGCTGCTGATGGACGTCGAAGGTTGGGGCCGCATCGCCATCATCTTCTGCACCTGCCTCGCCGGACTCATCGCCTTCGCCTCCGTCACCCAGGGCTGGATGCTCACCCGCAACCGCTGGTGGGAGACCGCGCTCCTCTTCGTCGCAGCGGGGCTGCTGCTGCAGCCCCTGATTCTCTCGCGCCTGACCGGCTGGGAAACGCTCGCGGAAGGTATCTGGACGGACAAGTGGGTCTGGCGGGGGATAGGCGTCGCGGCGATGGGGGCGGTGGCTGCCTTGCAGTGGCGGCGGCGCTGGGGGGTATTCGACTGAAGAAAGTCATCAAGATCCGCATCACTTGATGTATAATATGGCATACAAGAAAAGGATACAGGTATGCGTACAACACTCAATCTTGATGACAAGTTGCTTGAAGAGGCGCAACAGATTACCGGAACGAAGGAACGCACTGCGTTGGTACACGAGGGGCTACGCGCCTTGATTCAGCGCGAGAGCGCCCGGCGTCTTGCACTGTTAGGCGGCTCCGAGCCCCAGCTCAAGGCCGTGCCGCGGCGGCGAAGCGCCTGAGGTGATCCTTGTAGACACGTCTGTTTGGATTTCACACCTGCGTACAGGGGAGCCACGCCTCTCGCGTGCGCTCGAAAGCTCCAAAGTGTTGATGCATCCCTTTGTGCTGGGCGAACTGGCCTGCGGCAATCTCAACAACGCTGAACTTACTGTCAAAGCTTCCCATGGCCCCTTGCGCGACGGATCCTGAAGCGCTCGCACACATTGAGCGCTTCAGACTCATGGGAGTTGGTATCGGCTACATTGATGTCCATCTTCTCGCGTCCGTCGCGTTGACGGGATCAGGGAAACTCTGGACGCATGACAAGCGACTTGCACGGGCTGCCTTGGATCTGGATGTGGCCTATAAACCCACGGCGTAATTATTCACTGCTGCGCCGGGGTATTGAACCGAGAGCGAAGAAAAGTAATGCTATAATTTCTGTGTAGATAGAATCATGCATGTCACGTTGCGTTCGCCGTGGAGTTGAGCATATGACCGCGATGGACAAAGAAGTATCGTGGGCCGGGTATTTCGTGGTCTTGGTATTGCTTTTCGTTTTATGGATTGCAGTTATACCCGTCGTACCTACTTACCGTCGCTCCGACCAGTCCAAGAAGGCACTCAAGGAGGTTGCCGCATTCGATGAGGCCCTCGTCAGGGCAATGAATGATGCCGAAGTCAGGTCTTTTCGCGATTTCTTTGGAACAGTGGCCTTCGGCGACGAGGCGCGCGCGATGGCCAATGTGGACGGTATCTCCCTGTTCGAGGCAAGCGCGCGACTTTATACCTCGGCGGCCTATGCCATTGTACGGGATGGGACGAACGCGATCGCTGTATTGGAATCGGAGGCATCGAGTCACTCCCGAGCGGGACGTGCTCTGCTCGCATCGAGGTTGCAGAAGCTGGACGAGGGCTACCTGGACCTCGGGGAAGACCCGTGGGGCAATCTCTACAACGTCTATCCGGGGCCGTGGCGAGACGGCGACGGGCCTATTCCGTTTCGGGTTTACCGCAATGCAGGCGGACACCTCAAGCCCGACGGTCTCACCGTGGCAGTTGCCGCGCCGGAGCAAAGCGCGTATTCAGGTAGCGCAGAACCAACCAAGGAAAACGTTAGCTACCCGGCGCCACGTGAACGCCAATTCTTCATCTGGTCAAATGGTGAGAACTTGGTCTCCGACCAGTCCCTCCCGCCGTCTGAGATCGGATACGGGAAGCCCCTTCAGAGTTACTATGCGCCGAATCGGGATGAAGAATACCGAGGCGGTGGGGATGACGTGAACAATTGGGACGCGGAGAAGAGTTGGATGCTGTTCTATCGGTAGCAAATGTGCTCCCTAAGAACCGTGTCTAGTGCCTCGCTGGTGACGCGATTGAGTGATAGAGAAAAAGCATGGCGCTTTCTCCGCGTGTGTGGATTCCCGCTTTCGCGGGAATGACGGTGTGCGTCTGACCGTCCTGGATACGCCATCTCGATACCGTCTGCATTGTTATTCGTTCAATGTACGCAGCTCGAAGACTCAAGCCCTACCGTCATGCTCGCGAACGCGGGCATCCACGAGACAACGGGAGGGCGAGGCGGAGCGATTCCAGCACTCAATACGACTCAAGTCCGGACGGCAATGTGACGCGGCCACAGCATTCTAGTTCGCAGTGCGCCACCGCCGCGTGTGGATTCTCGCGTTCGCGAGAATGACAGTTGGGTTGTGGGCGTCGTGAGAAAAATAGGGACAGTCACCTGTTTTCCGCCACCAGCAATCTTGCTGACCCGCGAGTCGCCGACGGAAAACAGGTGACTGTCCCTATTTTTCCTGGTTGTCGTTAAGCATATCCTTCAGCCCCTCGAAGGCCTCGAAGCCCAAGCCCTCCGCCGCGTCGCGTTTCAGCGGATCGCGGTTGTAGTGGTCGCGCTGGGTGTCGTCCTGGTGTTCCTGGTCGTGGCAGTAGACGCAGAGGAGTTCCCAGTTGCTGCCGTCGGGCGGGTTGTTCATGTGGTTGTGGTCCTTGTGGTGGACCGTTAGCTGGCGGAGGTTGGCGCCTTCGTCGGCGCGGCCGCAGATCGCGCAGACGTGGGGGAAGAGCTTCAGCGCCTGTTCGCGGTAGCCGCCGTCGCGCTGGGCGCGGCGGGCGCGGATCTCGGCGAGGAGTTCGGCCTGCTTCTTGGGGTCGGGCTTGCGGCGTCGGGGGCGCATGCCCCTTAGTCTACTGGATCCGCGCGCGGATTTCCCGGGCGAGCGCGGCGAACTCTTCGAGCTCCAGGGTCTGGGGCCGGCGGCCCGGATCGATGCCCGCCGCTTCGAGCGCGTCGAGCACGTCTTCCTTCGGCGCGCCGAAGCCGCCGCTCTTGGTGAGGGAATTGCGCAGGGTCTTGCGGCGCTGGGAGAAGGCCGCGCGGATGACCTTCATCAGGAAGGGCCGTTCGGCGGCGTGCGCGGGATCTTCCTTGCAGCGGAAGCGCACGATGCAACTGTCCACCTTGGGCTTGGGCAGGAAGCAGGCGGCGGGCACCCGGTGCACCACGTCGACATCCGCATAGAGCCGCGCGGCCAGCGCGAGGATGCCGTAGTCGTCGCTGCCCACCGGCGCGACGAGGCGCTGGCCGACTTCGTATTGCAGCATGACCACGATGCGCTCGAAGAAGAGCGGAGACTCCAGGAAGTTAAAGAGGATCGGCGTCGTGATGTAGTAGGGGAGATTGGCGATCAGCTTGTGGTGCTTGCCGCCAGGGATGAACTCCTCGACCAATTTCTCGATGTTGTGATTGAGGATATCGCCGCGGAACAGGCGCACATTGTCCAACGCGCCGAATTGATCTTCGAGGCAGGGCATGAAGGTGGCGTCGATTTCGACACAGAGCAGTTTGCCCGCCTTCGGGGCCATGCGCCGCGTCAGCGCGCCGAGGCCGGGTCCGACTTCGACCACATAGTCCTCGCCCGTGAGCGCGGCCGCATCCACCATGATGCGGTTGATGTTGTCGTCCAGCAGGAGATTCTGACCGAGGCCCTTCTTGAAATGGATGCCGTAGTGGCGCACCATCTCGCGCAGGTTCATCGGGGGTAGTCCACCGTCTTTCTGCTCAGCCATGCCGTTTCATTCCGTAGCGGCGGTCGTGTACACGCGTCACGATTAGAACTGGCTCAGGGCGATCATGAAATCGGCATTCTCCGGCGCGTCGATATCGAGCCCCACCGGCACCTCCTCGACCACTTCGGCATGCACCACGTCTTGCGGCGGCAACACCACGGGGATCGTGATGAGGAACTGGTCCGTGGGGGTTTCGAGACTCGCGCCCACCTCGTCCAGATGCATCGTGCCCAGGGCCATCAGCGTCGGCTCACCGACGGTGTAGCCCGAGGTGGGGAAGCGGAAGCGCGCATCCAGGCGCCACTGGTTGCCGAGGCGTCGAATCACGCCGGTCAGGCCCATGTTGCCGCGGACAATGAAGCCGCCGCCTTCGCGCTTCTCCACCTGCACCACCGCATTGGCCATCGGGTTGTCGGGCATGTTGATCGACACCTGGGTCTGCCCGTCTTCAGTGGTTTCGCTGTGGGTCTCGGCGGGCACTGCGGTGCCATCGGGCGTCAAGGGCGTGGGCGTGGTGATGGTCTCCGAGGGCCCGGGCTGCTTCGCGGGTGGCGTCGCGGCCGGGATGCAGGCCAAGCCAGTGGTCAAGCCCAGCAGCAGCAGAATCGTGGCGAGGTTGATGCGCATGTCCGAATCCTTTTCGTGATTTCCAGGATCGTATCGGTATTGCAGGGAACAAGTCCAGTAGACCGGCGCGTACGCGGCTCTTGACGGAACCCGCTCCACTGTGGTCTCGTTGCGCGGTCAGCATCTGGAAGGAGTAGGACCATGGTTCTTTTGCGGACAATCTTGCTGGGGGCCCTCCTGTACTTGGCGCATGGGGCCGGGGCCGAGGACCTGCCCGACGCGCCGGAGGACTTCACCCGCTTCGTCATCCCCGGCCACGAGGATGTCGCGGACACGATGAACGCCTATCTCTGGCGCCATTTCTACCAGCGCGGCGGCAACGGTGTCACCTTGTTCAACAAGGAATACCTCACCGTCGCCGATCTCTGGCTCAACGCCGCAAAACCGCGTGGCAGCGACAAGACGATCCAGGAACTTCACCGCGACAACCTTCTGCGCGCCGAGATTGGGGAAGACGGCTATGTCTACACCCACCAGCATTTCTCCCATGCCCACGACCTCGGATGGCCTTTTCCCATGTGGACCCAGTCCGCCTTCGATCGCGCGGGCATCGCCGGTGTAACGGCCGGCTGGCATTTCCAGCACGAGGCCGATCTGAAAGGCTGGACCGCAAACTACCTGCGTAGCGACCCGATCATGGCCTCCTGGTATGGGGAGGATGCCGTCGCCGCCTGGAATACGGAGGACCTTGAATCCCGGGGGATCGTCAATGCGGCCTGGGAACTTTCCGCGCAGGGGGGTGGGGGAACGCTGACCACGCCCGAAGGGGTCACTATCGATGCCTTCAATGCACCCTTCCTGCAACTGCGATGGACCTGGGACACGCCGGGCCTGCATCACGCCCTGCCCTACCTCGAATGGCAGCGCCTGGGTGCCCCAGACTGGTCAGACACGCGCCGTGTCTATCTCTATCCGGAGAAGACCCCGCTCTCGCAGGGCTACTTTCACTCGATACTCACGATGCATACCCACCCCGAATGGAAGGGACCAATCACGCGTATGCGCCTCGTCTTCCCACCGGGTCCCGATACTCTCCGGCTCGATTCCTTCTTTACGGTCTACGACACGCGCCACACCATCAACAACCCGATCCTCATCCTGGCCAGCTACTACTACGTCGCCTTCACAAGAGACCTCGCATTCCTGAAAGCGCAAATGCCGAAGCTGCGCATCGCGATGCGCTACATGATGACCGAATTGGGCGGGCTGACCTTCAATCATATCCGCAATCCATGGCCGGGACACGCCGGACGCGCCGGGTGGACACGCGACGCAGCGGGCAACAAGATCATCCGCCCCGGACACGGCATCGGCAACAATTATTGGGATCTGATGCCCTTCGGCTGGGACGACTTCTATTCCACCTGCCAGTACTACGCCGCCCTCCTGAAGATGGCGGAACTGGAAGCGGCGGTGGGGGCGCATCCCGGCTGGAACATTCCCGGCGGACCGCTGGCATTGGAGCCCGAGGCGCTCAAGGCGCACGCGAAAGCGGTCTTCGAAACCGCAAACAAGAAATTCTGGAACAAGGACACCGGCCGCTACTACGCGAGTATTGATCGCGATGGAAAGGCCTACGACTACGGATACACCTTCCTGAATCTCGAAGCCATCTGGTACGGCATCGTGCCGGAGGACCGCGCACGCACGATCATGGAATGGATTGATGGAAGGCGTATCGTCGAGGGTGACACCTCAACGGGCGCGGACATCTATCACTGGCGCTTCGGTCCGCGTGCGACGACGCGGCGCAACGTCGAGTGGTACGGACAGGGCTGGAGCGCGCCGGAGAGTATCCCGTGGGGCGGGCAGGTCCAGGATGGCGGGGCTGTGCTCGGCTTCAGCTTCTATGACCTCTGGGCGCGCCTGAAGGTCTTCGGCCCAAACAATGCCTGGCAACGCCTGGAAGCGATCGTCGCATGGGAGCAGGAAGTCCAGGCCGCGGGCGGCTACCGCGCCTACTACGCGGACGGCAGGCACGGCACCACACTACAGGGCTGCGGCACCCCCGGCGGTTTGGGTGTGGACTGCGAGTTCTACGAGTCGAGTCTCTTGCCGAGCATCCTGCTCTACGGTTTCATGGGCTACGAGCCGCAGTTGATTGCCAAGGACCGATCGCCCTTTCGGCAACAGGCCTTTCCCAAATCGTTCACGGAAGGCATGCGGATCGAGAATGTTCGTATCGGCGGCATCCCGCATCTGCTCAAGCGCATGGATGGTGTCTCCATCTTGCAGAAGGCACCAGCGGTCTACGAAGCATCGGGCTCGACCGCAACGCCGTGAACAGGCCGCTTGACCGCACGCATGGGCCCCGCCGTGTCGCCACCGGAAATTCTCAGTTTTCACTGCCAATAATGCCCATAATCGATATTTAAACAGCGCCTTTAATCTAAATCAGAACGGTGCTATACTTTTCCATATTCATACACTCCGTATAAATATTATGATATTCAGTCGGGCCTGGAAGGATACGAAATGCAGGAACAGATCCACGTCGAATCGGATCAGGCCATTGATGAATACTTATATGTGGGCATGCCAGCGATCTATTACCCGGATGTCGACCGGGACAATCAGCCCCGATATCGCACCAGTATCCGTGGCTGGCGAACCGGTTCCCAGATTCTGATCGATCGGCCCACCATGGACAACGGCCGGCTGCTGGCCATGAATGTCATCAAGAAATGTGCGCTGAAGTTCATTCGGGGTGGGGAGGCTTGCGCCGCAACCTGCCATGTCATTGAATGGGATACCCGATCCCAGTTTCCCGTCGCCCGCCTATCCTGGCCCCAGGATTTTCACCGGGTCGGTTTTCGGCGTCACGAGCGGGTCAGCCTGCAAGCAGCCTGTACGATTCGCGGCAGCAACGGCCAGGAATATGCGGGAACCATGATGAACCTCAGTGAGGGTGGTTGCCGGGTTGTTCTCAACGAGCGTCCGGAAGGCCGCAAGTTCGAGATTGATTGCAACATACCCCATGGCCCACTGCTTCGCCGTGTTGAAGTGGAGTTGAAACACCTCGCCGAGGTCTCGGAGCGGGTCTCGATCGGGTTCATGTTCGAAGCGATGGAAATCGATCTGCAGTCCGCACTTGCCGATTGTGTTGGTCTGCTGCGCGGTCTGCAAAGCGCGGGCGAGCGCGTGGACAATTCCAAACCTTGTGTCGTGGTACTGGACGGCGATGGTGAGCGCGTTCGCCAGCTCCGGGACGCCCTTGCACCATTGGAGCTTTCGCTGTTCGTCGCGCAGAATCCCATGGAAGGCCTTGCGCGTCTGGGACTGCCTGGCGTGCTGGCGATTGCCGTGGCCGAGGATCTCGATGGATTCGCGCCGAAACTGCTGATCGAGATCATTCAAAGTTCACAACGCCACAATTCCTTACCCATAATTCTCTATGGCACCAAAGACGTACGCCATCATTCCCTCCAAGCCGTACAGGCGCTCGCGTCCAACGCGCCGGATGCGGCGGGGCTACTCGACAATCTCTTCGACGCACTTTCCCAGAAGGTCCCATCCAAAGGCTGATACGGTCCCCAAAAGCCGCCGGGCGCCGATTCGACACGCTTTCCTGTTTTTCGTATTCTTGGGGCATGTACAACACACCTGTTTACGGCGCTCCCAGGTACCTCATCGCGGTATGCCTGCTCCTCCTCGGCCTGCTCGCCGTCTATGCTGAAGCGCCGGTCACCTTCAACCGGGACATTCGGCCCATCCTCTCCAACAATTGTTTCAAATGCCACGGACCGGACAGTGCAACACGCGCCGCAGGGCTCCGGCTGGACGTGGAGGACGCCGCGCGCGCGGACCTGGGCGGCTATGCGGCCCTGGTCCCAGGCGATCCGGCGGCCAGTGAATTGTTCCAGCGGCTCATCGCGGATTGTCCCGACGAGGTCATGCCCCCCCCGGAAGAAGAGGCCCGCCCCACCGCGGAAGAGATTGCACGTGTGCGCCGCTGGATCGAAGGCGGCGCGGAGTATGAGTTGCACTGGGCCTACATTGCGCCGGTGCGGCCCGTCGTGCCCGCGCCCACCGATCGCGAATGGCCCCGCAACCCCATCGACAACTTCGTCCTCGCCCATCTGGAAACCTTGGGGATGGCACCCGCGGCGCCGGCCGATCCGGTTACGCTGGTGCGACGGCTCCATTTCGATTTGATTGGACTGCCCCCGGATCCCGAGGTGGTGAAGGCCTTCACCGCCGATCCCAGCGATGCGGCCTACGCCGGCCTCGTCGAGAGCTTGCTCGCCTCGGCGCACTACGGTGAACGCATGGCCATCGACTGGCTGGACCAGGTGCGCTACGCCGACTCCAACGGTTACCACAGTGACGAACCGCGCAGCGTCTGGCCCTATCGCGACTATGTCATCAACGCCTTCAACGACAACATGCCCTTCGACCAGTTTACCCGCGAACAGCTTGCGGGCGACCTGATGCCGGCGCCTACGCGCGAACAGCAGATTGCATCGGGATTCAACCGCCTGAATCAGATTACGGCCGAAGGGGGCGCGCAGGCCGGCGAGTATCTCGCCATGTACACCGCGGACCGTGTGCGTGCGGTTTCTTCTGTCTGGCTCGGCTCCACCATGGGCTGTGCCCAGTGTCACGACCACAAATTCGACCCCTTCAGTGCCAAGGACTTCTACAGCATGGGCGCCTTCTTCGCCGACATCGAAGAATCGGGCGTCTACAAGGGCGGCAGTGGCTGGCCACCCTACCTCGAATTGCCCACACCCGATCAGGACGCGCGGCTCGAGGAGTTCAGCGCGGAACAAACGCAACTCCAGGCCACCCTCGACACGACCACCCCCGAACTGGAGGCCGCGCAACGCGAATGGGAAGCGGGGATCCGGGAGAAGTTCGGCGATACAACCGGGCCCGAATGGCAGATCATCGTCCCGGACGAGATGGCCGGTGACAACGGAACGACTTTTGAGGTACGCGAAGATCAGTCGCTTGTCGCGGGCGGGAAGAATCCGGAAGACGAAATCTATCGGCTTCGCCTGAAGCCCGGTGCGGGTGTCTATGCCGGTGTCCGTATCGAAGCCATCCCCGAACCCTCCATGGGCGATGGCCTGTCCCGCAGCGGCAATGGCAACTTCGTGTTGACGGGATTCGAGGCGGTCAAAATCGATGCCGCAACCGGACGTAACCGAAAACTGCCCATCGCGGATGCGGTGGCAAGCTACGAACAAGACGGCCATCCGATCAGCAACGCGCTCGACGATGATCCCGAAAGCGGCTGGTCCGTGGATGGACACATCATTCACAACGAGGGGCGTCAGGCAGTGTTCCGCTTCTTCCGTCCCGAGCGCCTGGACACCGGCGATACCCTGGAACTGATTCTCCGCCACGAATCGATCTACACGCGCCACGCGCTCGGCCGATTCCGGATCGCCATCACCGAAACGGAGAACCCCGGCCTGCGCACCGTGGACGGTATCCCGGAGATGGTTTTCGCTGCCGTTATGGACACGGAAGCCGAGCGACCCGGCCCCGTGGCGGGTCGCGTTGCCTCGTACTACCGGAGCATTGCCCCGGCACTGGACGCCACGCGCGCGGCCTTGGCCGCAAGCGAAGATGCCGAGCAGACCCTGCAGCAACAAATTGCGACCACCTTGATTACCGTGGCGAAGGAGCCACGCGAGATGCGCGTGCTGCCGCGCGGCAACTGGATGGATGCGAGTGGGGAAGTGGTCGCCCCGGCGACCCCGGCATTCCTGCCGGCACTGGATGTACAGGACCGCCGTGCCACCCGCAGCGATCTGGCCGATTGGCTGGTCGCACCGCAGAATCCGCTGACGGCCCGGGTGGTGGTGAACCGGCTCTGGCGCAACTATTTTGGTGCCGGTCTCACGAAGGTACTCGACGACCTCGGTGCGCAGGCGCCGCCGCCGGAATACCCGAAGTTACTGGACTGGCTGGCCGTGGAGTTTCGCGAGAGTGGCTGGGACGTAAAGCACATGGTCCGGCTGATCGTGACCTCGTCGCTCTATCGCCAGGACAGCACGCCCACGCCGGCACTGCGTGAGCGCGATCCACACAACCGCCTGCTCGCGCGGCAGACCCGCTTCCGCTTGGAGGCGGAGATGGTGCGGGACAACGCCCTTGCCGTGAGCGGGCTCCTGGCGGGCGATGTCGGGGGCCCCAGTGTGTATCCCTACCAGCCCGATGACTATTACGCGAACTGCAACACCTTCCGCGGCCCCCTGATCTACGAAACTTCCGAAGGCGCCGACCAATACCGGCGCGGGCTTTACACGGTCTGGAAACGCTCCTTTCTGCACCCAAGCATGCTGGCCTTTGACGCGCCGAACCGTGAGGAATGCACCGCGGACCGGGTCACCTCGAACACGCCGCTCCAGGCACTGGTGCTGCTCAACGACCCCACCTACATCGAGGCCGCCCGGGTCTTCGCGGCCACACTCCTCCTGGAGACCAGCGCCGATGACGCCGCACGCCTAACCCGGGCCTTCGAGAAGGCGCTCTCCCGTCCGCCGACAGAAGAAGAAGCGCTTCTCCTTGTCCAACTGCTGGAGGAGAGCCGCGCGTACTATGGGGCAGACCCAACATTGGCAGATGCCCTCTTGGGGATGGGGCTCGCCCCGACGCCGGAGGAACTGGCGCCCAGTGAGCTTGCCGCATGGACGGCCGTCACACGCGCCATCCTCAATCTGCACGAATTCATTACCCGAAGCTGAGGAGGCCGCAATGCATCCCTTCGAAGAACATGCGCTGCTGGAAACGCGCCGGCAATTCATCGGCAAAGCGGCCCGGGGCATGGGTGCCGCAGCGCTTGCTGCGCTGCTCAACGGACGCGCCACGGCGTCCACACCACGCGACGATGCCTGGCGTGGACTGATCGATCCCTTGCACCACGCGCCCCGGGCCAAGCGTGTCATCCACCTGTGCATGGCCGGCGGCCCGTCGCATCTGGAGACCTTCGACTACAAGGACGATCTGGTCAAACTGGACGGCGAGCCGATGCCCGAGTCCTTTACCCAGGGACAACCCATCGCGCAATTGCAGAATCAGGAACTGCGTGTGATGCGGCCCCAGTATGATTTCGCCCATTTCGGCCAATCGCAGCAGCACATCAGTACCGTGCTGCCGCACATCGGCAGCGTCGCCGACGAGATCTGCATCATTCGCTCCATGGAGACCGAGCAGATCAACCACGATCCCGCCCACACCTTCATGAATACCGGCACGGCGATCCCGGGACGGCCGAGCATGGGCGCGTGGACGCTCTACGGACTCGGATCTGAATCGCAGGATCTTCCCGGCTTTGTCGTGCTCACCTCCGCCGGCGGCGGTCAGAACCAGCCCATCGCCGCACGTCAGTGGCACAGCGGCTTCCTGCCGTCGAAGTTTCAGGGGGTCCAGTTCCAGTCGCAGGGCGAGCCAGTCCTCTATGTCGATCGTCCCGATGGCGTCAGTCTCGCGCAGCAGCGACGTCTGGTCGATTCCGTGCAGGCGCTCAACGGCATCTACAACGAAGCGATCGACGACCCGGAGATCGCCACGCGCATCAGCCAGTACGAAATGGCCTTTCGCATGCAGACGAGCGTGCCGGATCTCGTAGATCTCAGCGACGAGCCGCAACACATTCTCGACATGTACGGCACGCCGGGGGCCGACGGCTCCTTCGCCGCGAACTGCCTGCTGGCCCGCCGCCTCGCCGAGCGCGGTGTCCGCTTTATCCAGCTCTACCACCGCGGTTGGGATCACCACGGCGGCATCAAGAACGGTATCGCCACCACGGCCGGATTGGTGGACCAGGCCACCGCGGCCCTCATCAAGGATCTCAAGCAGCGCGGTATGCTCGAAGATACGCTCATCATCTGGGGCGGCGAGTTCGGTCGCACCCCCATGGCCCAGGGCGATGGCCGCGACCACCATATCAAGGGCTTCTCCATCTTCATGTGCGGCGGCGGGATCAAGCCCGGGTTCAGCTATGGCCAGACCGACGAACTCGGCTACCACGCCATCGCCGACAAGGTCCACGTCAACGACTTCCACGCCACCCTGCTCCACCTCCTCGGCATCGACCACGAGCGCCTGACCTACCGCTTCCAGGGCCGAGACTTCCGCCTCACGGATGTGGCGGGCGAGGTGGTGTCGCCGATACTGGCGTAGGGCCAAGACGTCGTGGAGCGCACGCAATTCGCAAGGTGGCACGTCCCGTTTAGCCGATTCAGATCGGCCCACCCCAACCGTCATGCGCGCGAACGCGGGCATCCACGGG
>JAUIKJ010000036.1 GCA_030430835.1 Candidatus Hydrogenedentota bacterium | reverse complement strand
CGCTGGCGGGGTTGGCGGATTACTCTCGGCCATCTACGTCATTGAGCAGGACATTGAGCGCGACGCCTGGCCCCTGCACTACCTGCAGCACCTGCACCCGCCGCTCTACGAGATTCTGAACACCGCGCCCGACGACATGGCGCGCACCCAACTCAACCAGTTCAAGCTTCACATCAAGGAGACCCGCCGCCGCCGCGGCGACCTCGTCGAGATCGCCTATTCCTATTCCGAGATGCAGCGTATTATGGGCGAAGGCAAGGTCTGCATCATCAACGCCCTCGAGGGCGCACACCATCTCAATGGCAACCTCGAGAACCTCGACGACATGTTCACGCGCGGTGTCGCCCACATCATCATTCCGCACTTCTATCCCAATGCCGCCGGCGGCTGTGTCGATCCCATCCCTGCCAATCTGCCGCTGCGCAAACTCGGCATGATGAATTGGAAGCGTGATCCCGATTCAGGAATCACCGACTTCGGCTGCGAACTTGTCGATCGAATGTTCGATCTCGGCATCATCGTCGACGTCACCCACGGCACCCCGCGCTTTCGCAAAGAGGTCTACGCCCGCGCAAAGGCCCACCCGAAGAAACGTCCCGTCATTATGTCCCACGTCGGCGCGCATGAATTCGCGCCCTATCCCATCAACCCCACCCCTGAGGATATCCGTGCTATCGCCGACACCGGCGGCGTCGTCGGCATCATCTTTATGTCCTACTGGCTTCAGAAGCCGGAAGTCCGCGACGGCGAAGCGATTGTTATCAAGACCGTCAACCACATCATCGAGCATGGGGGAGAGGATGCCGTCGCCTTCGGCAGTGACTTCGACGGTTTCACCGGGGTGCCGCGCGATTTCAAGTCGCCCCGGGACTACAATCACTTGCGCTACCTCCTCCTGCGTGAATATGGCGAGGAGAAGACCGACAAATTCCTGCGCGGCAATGCCGATCGCGTACTTCGCGACGGCTGGGGGCGGCGCTAGGAAATCCGGCAAATTCTCGAATCGGACCCGCGCCACGAAGTACAATACGGCTGCGCTTCTCGAATCCCCCCTATACCCCCTGGGGCGAAGTGTGCATAACACATGGGAAGACAACCGCTTAGCTTAAACTTGACTTTTATTATCGTTTAGGTAATAATTACATCAGAAAACATCGCGCCCGAGATCCATTGGGCCGCGAGGGAGTCGTGTACGATGGCGAATCTGATTGACAGTAACGGTGATCTTGAACAACTCTCCGGCGTGGAAACCTTCAAGGCCCGCAGTGGCGGCCTCTACGGAACCGTCGCTCAAGACTACGCGGAAGACAAGGACCACTTCAGCGACGAGTCCGTGCAGATGCTCAAGTTCCACGGCTCCTACCAGCAGGACAACCGGGACACGCGCAAGGCGCGCAAGAAAGAGGGACTCGACAAAGAGTACTACATGATGCTCCGTACCAAGTTCCCCGGTGGCCGCATCACGGCTGAGCAGTATCTCCTTTGCGACGATCTCGCCACGAAGTACGGACAGAACGACATCCGCGCCACATCGCGCCAGGACTTCCAGTTCCACGGCGTCATTCGCGGCAACTTCCGTCCGCTCATTCGCGATCTCAATCTCATCGGGAAAATGACCTCCATCGGTGGTTGCGGCGATATCGTCCGAAATACGATGGGCAATCCGGTTGCGGATATCGATCCGAAATACAAGGATTGCGGTGCCGACCTGCTCGAGTTGACCCAGCGCATCGCCACTGCCACGCTCCCGACCACCAAGAGCTACTACGACCTGTGGCTCAACGACAAGAAGTGCACGGTGAACGACGATGGCACCCTGACCTACGCGGAAGACCTGCGGGAAGAAGTGGAGGATCCGCTCTACGGCAAGCAGTATCTGCCGCGTAAGTTCAAGATCGGTGTCGGTACCGACTTTGACAATGCATCCGATCTCTACATTCAGGACATCGGCGTCATGGCCGTCACTGAGAATGGCAAGATCCTCGGCTACGAAATTCTCGCCGGTGGCGGTCTCGGTTTCTCCCACACCCTCGAACGCACCTATCCGCGTGCCGGTTCCCACATTGCCTTCGTTTCGGAAGACGAAGTGATCGACATTATCTTCGCCATTATTAAGGTGCAGCGGGACTACGGTGATCGCACCGACCGCAAGCAGGCGCGCCTCAAGTACACCATCGACAAGATGGGCGTCGACGTGTTTATCAAGAAGATTGCCGAATATGCCGGCAAGGAGTTTGCCCCGGCCCGGAACGTCAAGCCCTACGCCCAGCCCGACTACCTCGGCTGGCACAAGCAGATCCAGGATGGCCTCAACTACGTGGGCGTCTGGGTCGAGAATGGCCGCATCAAGGACTTCGACGGCGGTTACCCCTACAAGACCGGCCTGCGCGCCGTCATCGAAAAGTTTCGCCCCTCCGTGCGAATCACCCCCCACGACAACGTCATCCTGGCGAACATCAAGGACGAAGATATCGATGCCGTCCAGGCCTGCCTCGACGAATACGGACTCCCCACCGACAAGGGGATATCCCAGATCCGCCGCATGGAAATGGCCTGCCCTGCGCTGCCGCTCTGCGGCCTCGCCCTCTCCGAGTCCGAACGCATCATCGGAACCTTCATGCAGGGCCTCGAAGACGCCGGTCACGGCGATGCCGATGTCTGCATCCGCATGACCGGTTGCCCCAACGGCTGTGCGCGTTCCTCCAGTTCCGAGATTGGTCTCATTGGCAAGGGGCCCGGCCGCTACGTCCTTCATACCGGCGGTGACTTCAATGGCACCCGCATGAACGAGATGCTCATTCCGGTGATGAAGGAAGCCGAAGTCGTCCCGACCATCGCCCGGTTACTTACCCTCTGGAAAGAACAGGCGGAGGAAGGCGAGCGCTTCGGCGACTGGTCCAAACGGGTCGGTACCGAGAAACTGCGAGAACTCCTGGAACTGGAGCCCGCGAAGTAGGCACGAGCATGGCAGTCGCAACCGAAATATCCGAGGCTGTTGCCCACGACCTCGA
Source organism: Candidatus Hydrogenedentota bacterium (assembly GCA_030430835.1). Lineage (GTDB taxonomy): Bacteria > Hydrogenedentota > Hydrogenedentia > Hydrogenedentales > JAEUWI01 > JAUIKJ01. The sequence goes on along the minus strand of JAUIKJ010000036.1, from coordinate 9,643 downwards.
AGATCTCTCCGCGGAAGATCTCTTCCGCTGGGCGCTGGAGAACCATGGCCCGCGCGCGGGCATTCTCACCAGTTTCCAGGATACCGGTTGCGCCATGATCGATCTCATGGCGAAGGCCGCGCCCGGCCTTCGCGTGATGACTGTGGACACCTGGCGGCTGCCCGACGAGACCTACGCGCTCATGGACGAGATCGAGGCGCGTTATGCCCTGAAGATAGAACGCTTCGAGCCGGACCGCGCGAAGATTGACGGCATGATCGCGCGCCACGGGGAATACCTCTTCTTCGACACCAAGGCCAAGCAAGAGTATTGCTGCAATCTGCGCAAGGTTGAGCCCAACGACCGTGCCCTCGAGAGCCTCGACGTCTGGTTCACCGGGCTCCGTCGTGACCAGTCGGAGTTCCGCGTCAACACGCCCAAGGCACAAGTAGTCGATCGCCATGGCCGCAAACTCATCAAGATTGCGCCGCTCGTCGACTGGACCCAGCAGGATGTAAACGCCTACATCGAAGAACGCGGCGTGCCCAAGAGCGCCCTCTATGACCAGGGCTACACGAGTATCGGATGCAAGATTTGCACCACACCCACGCTCCCCCACGAACCCGCCCGCGCCGGCCGTTGGCGCTGGTTCAATTACCTCGACGACGACAGCAAGGAATGCGGCATCCACGTCGCCGGCAGCGGTATCTAGAAAGCGGGGACATTCTCTGTTCTCAACGTACTCTCGTTCCCAAGTTCCCGCTTGGGAATGCACGTGCCCACGAAACTCCGCTTCGTACCCCCGCCCTCAAGCCTTCCACGCCATGAACGCGCAATAGCCAGGCGGGAAATTCATCCCGCCATACGGCGGGATCGTCTTCGCCCGGAACCCCGCGTCCCGCAGCCGTGCCAGCAGGTCCCCACGCCGGTATAACTGCAACTCGTGTATTTCCTCGCTGCGCCGGTAGAGCGTCCCCACCTTCCGGTAGGCCACAATATGCCGCGTCAGCCGTGCGCGCTTCTGGTCGTGCGTGTATCGGATGAGACAACTCCAGTCCCCGCCATCGAAGGAACGCTGCACGTCCCCCCGGCTCCGGTTCACATCCGCGACATCAAATAGAAACACGCCCCCTGGTTCCAGCGCCCGATACACGCGCCGGAACATGCGCGACAAGGCCACCGCCGACTGCCGTCGGTCAAAGCGGTAGTTCAGGATCTCACCGACCGCCGTGACGGCATGGCACCGTGGCAGGGCCGCGTCCACCACCGACCCCACCACGAAGTCCCCCCGAGGCGCCCGGCGCTTCGCCAAGCGAATCATTGCCGGTGAAATATCGATTCCGGTCACCGCGTATCCGGCTTCCAGAAAGTGTGCCGCCATGATCCCGCTGCCGCACCCAAGGTCAACAATTCGCCCCTGACTGACCCCGCGGTCGCGAAAAATCTCCACAATTCCCGCACCGGCGACAGCCGCAAAGCTGCCAAAGCCGGTGTCGTGTACGTGTGCCAGGTCCGTCTCGTAGGCCATCTTGATCGTTCCGATGTATCTTGCAACCCGCTACTGGAGCCACTAGTCTTGTCCCGTCCCCATAGGAAAGGCAAGCCCATGCATCGTCGTCTACGATCTTCAAGCCTTGTGATCCTGCTTGCGGCATTGAGCGCAGGCGCCGTACACGCCGATACGGAGACCTGCCCCTTCGAACTTCAGGCCGAACAAATCACGACCGGCCCGGCCAACCATTTCTTCGGCTATATTGGGCACGTCGGCAATACCCCCTGGAACGCCAGCGGGCGCTATATGCTTGTCTTGCGCACCACCTTTCAGGATCGCATGCCGGAAGCGGGAGAGTCGGCGGACATCGTCCTGCTCGATACGAAAGACAGCTACAAGCCGGAACACCTCGAAACCACCCGCGCCTGGAATCCCCAGCAGGGCACCATGCTCTACTGGAATCCCGATGCCCCGGAGACGCAATTCTTCTTCAACGACCGCGACCCGAATACCAACGCCGTCTTCTGCGTGCTCTACGATCTGGAGACGCGAACGCGCATCCGTGAGTACCGCTTCGACGACGTGCCCGTCGGCAACAGCGGTGTCGCCCAGGGCGGCGGCAGTTTCCTCGCCATCAACTACGGTCGCCTCGCACGCCTCCGTCCCGTCACGGGCTACCCCGGCGCGGTGGACGATACCATCGATCCCCACCCCGAGAACGACGGCATCTTCAAGGTGGACATCGCCTCCGGCGAACGCACGCTGCTGGTCTCCTACAAGCAACTCGCCGAGGCCCTGCGTCCCACGCGTCCCGACATCGATGGCATCCCGCTCTTCATCAACCACACGCTCTGGAGTCGTGAGGGCGATCGCATCCTCGCCTTCGCCCGTGGTGGCTGGAATGACCGAGCACTCCCGCGTATCGACACGCCCTTCGTCATGGATGCCACGGGCACCATGCTCAAGATGCCGATGGAGCATATTGGTGGCCATCCGGAGTGGGCTCCCGGCGGTTTGCTCATCGGCGAACACGACAATCGCCAAGTACTGTACGACCCCCTTGAATCCAGGGTGGTCCGCGAGCTTGCGTCGCGTGAAATTCTCCGCGATGCCGGTGCCGATGTTGCCCTGTCGCCCGATGGTGCATGGCTCGTCAACGGTCACCGTCACCACGGTGACCACACCTACACACTCGTCCACCTGGAGAGCGGGGCGCACTGCGTGTCCCCGCGCTTCGACATTGGGTCGTACCTCTCCGGCGATCTTCGCATCGACCCCGCACCCTGCTGGCGGCGCGACGGCCGTGCCCTCGCATTTCCCGCGCTCGCGGAAGATGGTTCACGGCAAAGCTTCGTGCTCCACCTGAGGGATGCCCGGTTGGCGGCAACGACGCTCGATTCTATTCTCCAACACTTGCCCGATGCAGCGGGCACAGAAAACACTGACATCGTCAGCGCCATGGACGATCTTTATGTGCCCGGGCTGAGTATTGCATTGATCGAAGACTTTCGCATCGCGGAAACCTTCACGCTCGGCGTACGCGTGGTGGGGACTACGGAGAAGGTCGATGAGCAGACCCGCTTTCAGGCGGCCTCCATCAGCAAGCCCGTCGCCGCCGCCGCACTTATGCGGCTGGCCGAGACGGGAAAGATCGATCTCGATGAGGATATCAACGCCTACCTCCACCGTTGGAAACTGCCGCCGCATGATTTCGTGGATGCGCCGCCCGTGAGTGCGCGCCTGCTGGCCAGCCACCGCGCAGGCACCACGGTCTCGGGCTACGCCGGCTATCGAGACGATGCCGAAATCCCGACCTTGGTCGAGGTGTTGGAAGGCACCGGAGGCCCCGTGGCGCCTCCGGTCATTGTGGATGTGCCTCCCGGAAAGGGTTTCCGCTACTCGGGCGGCGGCAGCACAGTGCTCCAACAGGCGATGGAAGACATCACCGGCAAGGCCTTTGGGGAGTTGCTGGAAGCATCCGTCCTTGCGCCAATTGGTATGACGCACAGTGCCTATGCCCAGCCCTTGCCCGAGGCAAGCCGGGTGAACACCGCCGCGGGCCACACGGGCCGAGGACGGCCGTTGCCCGGCGGGACCTATGTGTACCCAATGCTTTTTGCTGCCGGCCTGTGGACCACGCCTAGCGATCTCGCCCAGTTCGCAATCGAACTGCAATGTGCCCTGCGGGGAGATGCCGATGCGATTCTGAGCCCGGAAAGCGCCCGGGCCATGACTACGCCGATCGAGGACGGCCCCACCGGAATCGGTTTCTTTTGCCGCGGCCCCTACTTTCGCCACAGCGGGAGCAATCAGGGCATGCGTTGCACCCTCGTCGCGCACAAGACCGCGGGCTATGGCATCGTGATCATGAACAACGGGGAACGCGGGGAAGCGCTCAACGACCGAATCCTGCGCGCGGTTATCGCCGCCAAGGGCTGGGACTTGGGCCGCTGAGAGGCGGAGCTGCCGACACCAATTTCAGCGCCCATCGAGGTCCTGCGCCAACCTCGCACCCAGCACGCGATACGCCGCGGGTGCCGGGTGACCATCCGCCAGAAAAAGGGGCAACGACTGCACGGCCGGGTCATCGAATGCCCGGGTGTAGTCCAGGACCCGAACGCCCGCCGCTTCGAGGCGCGGGATCAGCGCCGCTGCGGATTGCATGTGCGGATACATCAGGACGTACAATTCTGCATCCGGGAAGAGCACCTGCAGGCGCGCATGCGACGCGCGAAAAATGGCCGTCACCAGATCGTAATCTTTCGGCGCATCACAGCGTGGCGTGTCCACGCGCAGGTAACGGAGCGCGGGACTCCACGAAAGTAGCTCGTAGAAACGCTGAAGGCCCGGCCGCCCCTGCTCAAAGGTTCCGTGAAAGCGCAGTCCGTCGGGTTCCAGTTGGAGGTAGGGGAGACGGCGTCCCCAACCCGTTGTCGTCCGCATCGCCCCCACCGCGCGTTTCATGTGATCGTCGATATAGGTGAATACCGCGACACCGCTGGACTCGGTGATTTCTTCCGCGAGCTCCGGGCGTTGCAGGTGCATGTACAGGTTCTGCGGACCATAGCCGACGTAGCCGTAATTGTAGGGCCGATATCCCGTCGCGTGCCTGCCGAACTGTGCCGGCAGCGTTTCGTTGTCCTCGACGCCCTCTCCAAAGGTAAAGGAACCCCCAAAGAAAAGGGCGAAACGGTCGCGCCCGGCGGTGGCGGAAACCGGCGTAACACGCCGGTTCGCGGTATCAATCGTATAGCGGCAGGCATAGGCCACCTCGCCCGGTCGATCCTTGCGGGCATCCATCGCCATCCCGGCGATCGGCCGGTAGCCGAGCAGGGGGTGGTCTTCGGAAAGCCCGTCCATGGCGCGGGTGAAGGGCGGGTTCGCGTCGAGACGCTGTTGCAGCAAGATCCAGAACACGCCTTCCACGCCGGCGGCAAGCACCGCGACCAGCAGGATCCCGAACAGACTGGCCGACAGATTCGGGTGCCGCTGCACGAAGCCCCGCATCATCCGCGCTGCAAGACGGGCGCTATCCATGCCGGATCCGGCCAGGAGGCCTCACCAAAGTCCACGCCACAATAGTTCGCAAGCTCCACGAAGGCACTGTTCGCCTCCGCAGATTCATACCCCGCCATCACCACCGCCATCGTATCCCACGCCAAGAGCGGTCCCGAATGCGGCCGCCGCGCCGGGTCCAACGCGCAATCCACCGCATCGCTCATCTCATTGACATAGCCGTGCGCATGGAACTGCCGCGGACGTGGAAAGGACGTGCCCTGCGCCGTCGGCAGTTTCTCCCGCAGCACGAAGTCCTCGGCCGCCGCAGCATCGGGCAAAAAAAGCTCATTCTCGTCGTTTGGATTGATGCGTATGTCGTACTGGCCGAAGTCCGCGATCACGCTGAAGCGGTTGCGGATCCCGCTGATACTCAGGTCGTAGCCCTGCAACTCTGCGATGGATCCATCCGTGAACTCCACTGTCAACCGCGCGTAGTCGTCCACGTTTTGCATCACACGAAAATGGGTGCCGGCCGTTTCCGGTTGCTGCTTCAGTACCTGGGTTGCGATAGCACTTACCCGGGCCGGGCGCACCGGTTTGCCCTCGCGCAGAATGCCCTCCACCTGTTTCAAGTATAGCGCGGAACCCAGGGGGTGACAGGCTTTGTTGAACAGCGATCCGCCCCCCGACTTCTCCGGTGCATCATAGTCGGGCGCATGCGATCCCTGGTGCGCGCAGACCCCCTGCTGCAGCAGCACCTTACCCATGCCGCGGGCCACCGAGGCCCGCAAAAGTTCGGCCACCGCCGAGATGCCGTCGAGGTATACGAAGTTCTCGGCGTACAGCAGACGGGACCCGTTTGCTTCCACGCATTCGAGGGCCTCCTGCAACAACGCCATGGATTCCTCCTTGCGCGTTGCCGCGTCCGCTGCCCGGCCCTCCGGGTAGCCGGGCCAGATCAATGGCGGCTTCTCCAGCACTATCACCTTCACACCCGCCTCGGCCGCTTCCATCACATACTGCGCATGCGCATGGTTCGCACACGCGATACAGTCGATATCTGGCCACTCCGCTTCCAGCATGGCCGCGTGCGAATCATAGGCTTTCGTCACGCCGTGTTTCTTGGCGAAACGCTCCGCATTGCCCAGGTGGCCCGACGTTACCCCCGCCAACTCGATCGAGACGCCGTTCTTATGCGGGATCATCCCGAAGGCCCGGGCAGTGAAGTCCCCGGCGAAGCCCGTTCCGCTGATCGTAACCTTCAGGTGTCGTATATCATTCGCCACGCTATTGCTCTCCGTTCAGTGAATCGATCATCGTGGGTGGCCCCAGTTCTTCCAAGGTATAGCCCTTCGGGTAGCTGCGGTAGGTGCTGCCGGAATCGAAGGAGGCAACCTGCTTCGCAGGCAAATAGCGCCGCGCCCGTGCGCGCAGCCGGAGTCCGCCGCGTACCACGCACGCCACCACCGGATGCGCTTCGGGATAGCCAAAAGCTTCTCGCATGCAGTCATCCATCAAAGCGTATGCGCCTTGACGCACCAGCGGCGCCAGAACCTGTGGAAACCATGACGCGTAGAGTTGGATCGTTGTCTCCGCGATCTTTCGGTTGGTTTCCGAAATCTGAAAGTGGGACTGCTCGTACTCGTCGCGCCACGCATCGAATGCGTCATAGCTTGCCGGAATATCCTCTATCCCCATCCCTTCGCCCACGCCCCGCCAGAAATGGTAGGTGGCGAGCCGCTCATGCGCGGACAGCGGCCGCCAGCCGTATGCTTCCAGGAAGCGAATCGGCACATAGATAAACGTGGAGAGCACGTACAGAAACTCGTCATTCGCGATCGCATACTGCCCGTGGATCGCGTTCATCCGGCGGAGAAATGCGTCGCCCCGTTTGTGATCAACGCCCCACTGGATGATCTCCTGCAGCATGATGCTCGTGTCATCGTAGCGCCGCTGCGCCAGCCGCTCGAACTGGCGCGTGCGATCGAGCAGATTCGAGACCTTTGGCGAACAAAAGGTCCGCAGCAGCGCCAGCTCCAGCGCGCGCGTAATCTCCCACGAGAACTCGAAACCCACCATGAGATAGTAGATCCGCTGCGCGTCCCGCTCCGGATCGAGCGATTCAATCTCCCGAAGATACCGAAGGCTACGCATGCCGCACGCCGTCGATGAACACCGCTTCAATATTCCGCCGCGTGAAGCGCCCGCCTTTCGGCGGCGTCACCACCATAAAGTTTGCCTTGCGCCCCGGCTTCGGCGGCCACGCGGGCATCCGCACGCCCAGCAGCTTTGCTGGCACGCGCGATGCGCAGTCGAAAGCCTGCGCCAGACTCAGGTCCGTCATCGCCGCCGCATGAAACACATCCGGCAATAGCATCACCGCACTGCCGGCCAGCAGATCGGTTCCCGTAAGGCACACCTTGCCACTCGCTTTCAGGTCGACCGTGGTCTTGAACAGGCCATAGCGCCCTGGCTTCAAACCGGTCAGATGCACCGCGTCGGAGGTCAACACGATCCGCTCTGCGCCCTTGGCGCGGACAAAACTCTTCAGCACCTCCGGCGGCAGATGGTGCCCATCCGCGATCAACGACGCCGTCAGCCCGTCCTCCGCCAATTGCGGCCACAGCGGATTGTGATGCCGCGGCATCAGCGGCTTCGCGCCATTGCCCAGGTGCGTGCTAAGCCGCGCCCCCGTCTCCACCGCCTTCGCGATGATCCCCGCCGAAGCATGGTGATGTCCCAGCGACACATGGACTCCGCGCTTCACCAGCCCGCGAATATACGGGATCGCCCCCGGCAACTCCGGCGCCAGCGTCGTATACAGCACCTTCCCCTCCGCCGCGCGGTACAGCCGATCAAACTCGGACAGCTTCGGCGGGCGCACATACTCCAACGGATGCGCCCCGCGCGGCCCATCTTCAGGCGAGATACACGGCCCCTCGAGGTGAATCCCCGGAATCGATCGCCGCAAGGCCGGCAGCGCCATCGCCTCCGCCAACACCCGGCAATTCCGTTCCATCACCTCCGGCGGCCCCGTGATCAGCGTCGGCACCCACTTCGCCACGCCCCAGCGCGCGAGAAACGCATCCAGTTCCACCACCTGCGATATGCTCAGGTCGGGATCCTGCAAGTCGATGCCCATCGCGCCATTCACCTGAATATCGAAGAGCAGTGGGGCGATGAGCGCGTCGGAAGCGCCAATCGTCGGACCGCGTCGTGCGGTGCGCGACACTTGGGAGATGCGCCCGTCTTCCAGCACAAGGGTGGTCAGGTGCTCCTGGCCGGAGAGCACACCGCGAATTGTCGAGATAGTGTTGGTGGAAAGCATGGGCCGATTATGGAAGGCGTGGCGCCACGATTTCCAACGCAGGCGGGTGAAGGGGATCCGGGGATCAGCCTTCCGCACCCGCTGCGCGAAACTTCTCCAGCAACGATTCCGGCGTCCGGCCGGGGCGTGTCGTGCCGACCTTCAGAAAAATGCCCCGTTGCGTTGCTGTCGCGCAGACGTGATTCTCCACGACGATTTCCGCGCGCAGGCTCAGGGTGGCCCGACCGAGCTGGACGCACCACATGTGACCGGTCGGCTGTTCGAAGAGCCCGATGGAACGGTGGTAGGTGATCTGCGTCGAGTGAAGAATGGGAGCGAGGCCCTCGCCCATGAGCCGGTCCAGCGGGTAGTGTTCCCGCAACACTTCCATGCGCAGGTCTTCCAGCCAGCGCACGTAGACCTGGTTGTTCACATGGTTCGCGAAATCAATGTCGTAGGTCTGCACCTTCAGCGGCAGCACCACTTCCAGCGGTCGCATTCCCTCCGGCGACGTCAACATCGCGTACTAGGCCTCCCGTTCTTCCGAACGGAAGTAGAGGTACAGAATGCCCTGTGCCACCGCCGTCAGAATGTGCCAGATCAGGTGCCCCTGCAACCAGGCATCCGGCCCGGTGAACTTTCCGGCGATATCAATCTGGCGGAAGGAGATCGCCGCCACCAGCGCCAGGAAGGCGTAGATCATCCAGCGGGCCTGGGTGCGCGACTGCTTTCGGAAATTGTCCACCACCGAAAATGCGCCGAGGGTGAGAATCAGCGTCGAGAGCACATTCGTCGACGACATTTCCCACTTGTGCACGTAGAGGTAGTAGCCCATATACGCGACCACCGCCAGTAGCGCCGGCCACGTGGGGATGCGGGTGCCGGGGACCCGCGGCAACCAGCGTCCCACATGTGCCGCGATGAGCGTCATCATTGCCGGATACATGCTCGCCACGTCCAGTTGCTGTCCCCAGCGGGTGAGCGAAGCATGGAACAAGCCGCTTGCGAATCCGAGAAAGCAACACGCCAACCCAAAGGCGACACTGTACACCGGAAGGTGGGGGACATAGCCCTTGCTTAGCGGCCAGCGCTGCCGCCAGTCGTATATCGCAAGGGCAATGGCATAGACGCCCACGAAGACATAGGCCAAGTTCGACCAGGTATTCGCGCGCGTACGGAAGACGCTGTTCGGGTAGACGCGCTCCGTGTAGTTGCTGCCACCGAGCTTGCCTTCATCCAGGCTCACCCACACGTTGACGTCGCGGTATAGGTAGAAGAGCACAATGCAGGCCAGCGTGATAATCGCGAAGGAACCCAGCGCAACAGCGTGTACCCAGCGGGGAAGGTCGTTCAATTTCAGTCGTTCA
>JAUIKJ010000035.1 GCA_030430835.1 Candidatus Hydrogenedentota bacterium | reverse complement strand
AGGCCAAACGGGTCGTAAAGCAGGAAGGCATAGGACCCAGCCGCAGCGTGATCAATCCGATCTCCGGCGGCACGCCGAAGCGGACGGGCAGCACCGTCATGCCGACGCCACGCGAGACGATGACCGGACACTGTGGGCCATCGACCAGACCCCCGGCATACTTCGTGCCGTAGTGGCTTGGCGCCTTGATGGGCCCCCACCCCGGCAGGGAAATTTGCCCCCCGTGCGTGTGGCCGGAGAGCATCAGGTCTATCCGGCGGCCATTGGCGTCTTCTTCCGCCGTGTCCGGATTGTGTGCCAGCACGATACGCGGCATGGATTCCGGCACGCCATCCAGCGCACGGTCGAAGGCTGTGGCGTCTTCCCAGTAGTCGCCCAAGCCGGCGAGGCAGATGCTGGCCTCGCCAAGTTCCGCGCGCAGCCCCTTCGGGCCGAGGAAGAGCCGTGCATTGTCCACCAGCGGAATCCCGATCGTGTCGAAGCGCGCACCGCATGCCGCCGCGCCTTCCCAATGATCGTGATTGCCCAGCACCGCCGCGATGCCGAGGCGCGCACGCAGACCCGCAAACACACCGATACCGGGATGAATTGTGCGCGGGGTGCGGTGGGTGTAGTCCCCCGTGAGCGCGATGAAATCCGGCTGCAAGGTGTTCACCTGCCGCACCATGGCCTCCAGATAGGACAGGCTGATGAAGGGGCCGTAGTGCGTGTCGGAGATTTGAATGATTTTGAGGCCGTCGAGCGCGGCGGGCAGATCGCGCACGGGAACATCGTAGCGGGTAACCCCGAGCCGCTGTGGCGCGATGAGGCTCGCATGCGCGCCCGTTGCTGCACCCGCCAGCGCGACCGTGCCCCCGGTCGCGCGGATGAGAAAATACCGGCGATCCAGATTGAGATGCGGCGCCGGGTTCCCTTGGGATACTTCACGGCGGCGCAGCCTCCGCACGCCCACACGCACCCAGACCAGCAGGCCGACATAGAACGCGGCCGCCACCAGCGAGGTCACGGGCAACTGCCACGCCGGCCAATGCCGGTCCGCCGGAAACTCGATGAGCCGGGTCAGGTAATGAAAGGGCGCCATGAGCACGTAGACCGGACGATAGGGCATCCGCACCAGCGACTCGTAGGCCACCGGAAGTTCCGCGAACTCAGCGAGCCAGGTCAGCAGGCAGAAGAAGCCCGCCACGCAGAGAATGGCGATCGCGAGAATGAGGACTTTCCTGTCCTTGCTCATGGAATACCTAACGCCAACGCTGGGAATTGGTTTACGTTTCACGAAATTAGCACATGAATGGACGCACTTGGAACCATCATCGTACTCACCAGTATAGATCGAGTATTCGCGAATCGAAGTACAACGTGGAACAAATTGAGGGGAAACCGTGAATGTGACGCCCGTGAGGAACGGTATCATCCCTATCGTCGTGGTGCTTCTTGTCTCTTCAGCGTGCGGATGTAGGACCACGAATCGCGCCAAGGATTCCCCGGCCGAATATGATCTTCCTTCGGTCGATATATCGGCCCATCAGTGTTTCGCTTCGGTGGAACGGGTTGCCAACATTGGCTTCGCGCGCGACAGTGCCGTCGTGGGGGAGGAGCACGCGCCCACCTTGGAGCGTGTTCGGGCGTGGATGGATGCCTATGCAGGCAGGAGATTGGTTCTTGAAGGCCACACCTGCAATATCGGGAGCGCATCCTACAATCTCGCGCGCAGCCGGCGCCGGGCGGAAGCCGTCCGTGCGGCGCTGGTTGACCGCGGTATCGCGCCTGAGCGGTTCACGATCAAGGCGCTCGGAGCGTCTGCGCCCGTCGCGCCTTACGACCCGGAAAGCATCCATCGCAACCGCTGTGTCATCTTCCAAGATGCTGGAAGATAATACTTCACAAACGCCAATCCTGGATCTTCGATCCGTTGCGCAGCGACATTTTTCCGGAAATGCGCTATACTTCCCCATTGGCCGGTAGGGTGGCCGGAGTAATTTTTGGGGTTGTTTCTATGTACGGGCGTATATTGGGCGTGGTATTGCTGGTGGCGTCGGGAGCGGCGGGGGCGCAGGATGTTTCTTTCTCGGGCAGCTATTCGCAACTGGATCTCGGCTGGGATTCGGAGTGGCAGCCCGGCGGCGGCACGGAACCCGGCGCGGCGACCATTCAGGTGCGCATCGCCTACAGCGCCGATGCGAATGCGCAGGCGGAGGTCGCCGGTGATTTCGATCTGAACCTGGACCAGTTGACACCCGGTGCCGCGAGCGGGGAATGGGGCTACGCCTTCGGTGCACAGGTCACCATGCAGGCTGCCTTCAATATCAACTTTACAATTAACAATCCCCTTCCCATTGGCGACGACTTCTCCATCAAGCCCTTCGTCATTGATATTCCGTTTACGCCCAATGCGGACCTGCTGACCATGCAGACCGCAGCCTTCAATTCCTACCTGCTCGATACCGAATCGGCGATCAATGACAAGACGGATTTCGTCTCGGTCTATGACCTTGATGTAGTGGACCTGATCGTCGGCGACATCGATCTGCCGGATTGGGTCCTGGCGCTCATCGGCCTGAACGCCGGCGTTTCGCTGGAGGTGGGCTTTGAAACGGACGCTGCCCTGTCCTGCGACAGCATCAGCATGAACGACGGGACGACCTTCACCAGCGAAGGGCAGCAGCAAACCGTGGCGGCCTTGCCACCGACATATAACACGTTCGCAAGTTATAACGACGCGATGCACTGGGACCTGACGCTGATTGCGCGGCCGACGGTGTTCATTGAGATTCTTGGTCAGCGCTTCGATCTGCCCGTGATCGAATTGCCCTGGGAGGCCCTGGATGGCCCCTTGGACATGGATTTCACTTCTTCGGCCTTGTCCCTGCCGGTGATCTTCCCGTCGGAAGGTGAGGGTGAAGGTGAAGGCGCGGGGCTCTTCGAAGGTGAGGCGGAAGAAGGTGAGTATACGCTGGAAGGCGAGTTACTCGAGGGTGAATTCGACGCCTACCCCTTCGTAAAGGAGGTTGTCTTCAGTTGGACCGACGACGTTCCGACGAGCTTCATCAGTGCCAGCATCGAGTTTAGTGAAGCGGTCACCGGCGTGGATGTCGAGGACTTCGTCCTGGTAGATGACCAGGGCAACGAAGTGACCGCGGTGGGCATTCCCGATGTGTCCGGCTTCGGCGCGATCTATCTGATTATCTTTGCCTTGCCCGATTGCTGTGTGCCCGCCTTCGAACTGCGTGTCCTCGACGACGATTCCATCGTGGATGCGTCTCTCCAGCCGCTGGGTGGTATTGGCCTGGACAACGGACAATACACCTCCGAGTTCGGCTTTACCGGTTCCTGTTTCCCAGAATTCTGCAGCGAAGGTGAAAGTGAAGGCGAAGGGGAAGGGGAAGGGGAAGGGGAAGGCGAAAGTGAAGGTGAAAGTGAAGGCGAAGGTGAAGGCGAAGGCGAAGGCAAAGGTGAAGGTGAAGGTGAAGGTGAAGGTGAAGGTGAAGGGGAAGGGGAAGGGGAAGGGGAAGGGGAAGGCGAAGGCGAAGGGGAAGGTGAAGGTGAAGGTGAAGGGGAAGGTGAAGGCGAAGGTGAAGGCGAAGGTGAAGGCGAAAGTGAAGGCGAAAGTGAAGGCGAAGGGGAAGGGAGCGATGGGGGGGGCGGACCGCACAGCGCGGACTACAATCCCCAAGACTTCCAAATCAGCCTGTCCGAACTACTGCGAGTCATCCAATTCTTCAATGTTGGCGCCCTGCATTGTGAAGCGTCCTCGGAAGACGGATATGGCACCGGCACGGGGGACACGGCCTGTGCAAGCCACAGTTCCGACTACGATCCTCAGGACTGGGCCATTAGTCTCGGCGAACTGCTTCGGCTGATTCAGTTCTTCAATACCGGCGGTTACCATCCGTGCCCCGATGCGGTGCCGGCGACGGAGGACGGGTATTGCCCGGGATTGTTGTTGCGCCGGTAGGCCCGTGAACGCGTGATGCATCGGCCCGTCCATGCGCTGACATGGGCGGGCCGTTCTTATGCGTCCATTAGCGCGGCATAGATATCGCGCACCGCCCGGGCCTGCGCATCGAGGGAATAGCGTTCTCGCGCCATGGTGTAGGCGGCCCGGCCGAACTGTTCGCGTGTGGCGGCCGGGTCCTGACTCCAGGCCAACATGGTCTCCGCCAGGGCCGCCGCGCTGCCATCGCACACCACACCGTCTGCGCCGTGGTGGACGATCTCGCGAAGCATTCCCCGATCCGCGGCGAGCATCGGCTTACCCATGGCCATGATTTCGCGCACGGCGCGGCAGGTGCCATCGCTGCCCGGGGTCAGGAAGACGCCCGCATCGAAGGCCTTGATCGCGCCAACGTACTCATCGCCGCTGATGTAGCCGGTAAAGTGAACCCGGTCGCCGAGGCCCAGCCGGCGCACGGGCTGCATGGCGACCTGTTCCTGCTTGGTGCCCCGGCCCACGACCACCAGGTGAATCCGCGGGTTCGCGTTGGCGGCAACGCGGAGGGCCTCGAAAAGGTCGTCGTAGTGCCGGTGCGTCTGCATGCGCGCGACGATGCCGAAGACGTAGGCATTGGGCGGCAGGCCGAGACGCTTGCGGGCATTCGGAAGCTTCCGGTCCGGATCGAAGCGACCTGTATCGATCGCCCCGGGGACGACGGCCATGTGATCGCGCGCGAATCCAAAGGCGGTGGCGTCGTGATCCAACGCCATCGCGGAGGGCTCGATGAGGAAGCGCGTCTTGCGCAGCATCGCCTTGTGGCGCTGGCGCGGGGGAAACCCCCCGCCCTCGTAGCTTGATCGAATGATGGGTACGCCGGACGGAAGCGCCGCAGTCGTCGCGATATCGTGGTCGTTGTCGAGGTGACAGTGGATCAGGTCGTACTCACGGCTTGCGACAAGATGCGCGAGTGTGCGGCGGTCCTGCCAGTTGCGCAGCGGATGCTTGTGCTTGTAGAGGTGCATCGCGAGGATCGGCTTCAGGCCGCGTTCCCGTGCGGTCTCCACCACCATGTTGACCGAATTGCCCGCATCCGGCGCGCAGGCAAACTCCGCATCGATCCCCAGCTTTCGCAGGTTTACGCACAAGTTCAGCGCGGGCTCCGCCGGTCCGGTCCACTTGCAGTTGCTGAAGAGATGCAATACCCGGCGCTTGGACTTTTTTTTGTTTCGCTTCTCGCGCATCGTTCAGGCGGCTCGGGGTGGACGGATCCGGGTCAGGGCGCGCTACGCGGCATGCCCCGATTTCTCGACGTCTTCGAACTTTACCGCGACCAGCTGTGACACGCCGCGCTCTTGCTGGGTCACGCCGAAGAGCGCGCCCGCATGGGCCATCGTCTGCTTGCTGTGCGTGATGATGATGAACTGGCTCGCGTCCGCGAAGTCGTCCACGAGCGCCAGGAAGCGGCCGATGTTCGCATCGTCCAGTGGGGCGTCCACTTCGTCCAGCACGCAGAAGGGGCTGGGCTTCGCGCTAAAGATACTGAAGAGCAGCGCGATCGCCGTCATGGCCTGCTCACCACCGGAAAGCAAGGAGATGACCTGCGGCTTCTTGCCGGGCGGGCGCGCCTCGATCTCGATACCGCTCTCGAGCGGATCGTCTTCATCCAGCAGGTAGATACGTGCCTGGCCACCGTTAAAGAGGCGGCGGAAATAGTTCTTGAAACACTCGGCGACCGTCTTGAAGGTCTCCATGAACATGACCAGGATCGTCTCGTCGATCTTGCCAACCACATCGAGGAGCGTCTCACGCGCCTGGCGCAAGTCATCTTCCTGCGTGCGCAGGAATTCGTCGCGCTTCTCCAGCGCTTCGTACTCCTCGATGGCCATGAGGTTCACGGTGCCCAGACGCTGCAGCGCCTTCCGGTTCTCGGCAATCAGCTTCTCGCGTTCACGCTCGTCGTACTCATCGGTGCCCACTTCCTTCTCCGACAAGGCACCAAGCTGCAGGTTGTACTCCTCGAGAATGCGTTCCTGGAAGAAGGTGATCCGATCTTCCTTGTGGCCGAGTTCCAGCTCGAGCTTGTGTACTTCCTTCTGCGACGCGTCCGACTTCGTACGGAGCGTCTTGAGCTCCGCCATGAGACCATCCAGCTCCTCGATCAGCGCCTGTTGTTCCTTTTGCGCCTCGAGCACCTTGTCGTGGGCCTCTTCCTTCGTCTCGGAAAGTGCCTTGCTGCGCTCGACCTGTTCGGCGATACGCGTCTCCAGTTCCTTGACACGCGTTTCCATCTGCGCCGCAATCTCGAGGCGGCGCGCCGTCTCGCGCAGGGCCTCTTCGCGGGCGGCCGCTTCACGGGTCCGGTTGCGTTCCGCTTCCTCGTAGGCCTGCGTCAATTCCGCCACGCGGACACGCAGGTCGCCCAAAGCCTCATTGCACGCGGTCAGGCGCTGGCGCGCCTCCTGCGCCGTGGCTTGGGCGGCGTTCGTTTCCTCGTCGCCCGCCGCATCGTCGCCCGCAATCTGCTTGACCCGCTCCAGGGCTTCGTCCCGGCGCGTCTCAATTGCGTCACGCTCCGTACGCAGGGTGTCGCGCTGTTGCGCGAGCCGCGATCCGGAGTCGTTCAGGTTGTCCAGTTCCGCGGAGAGTCGGGCGGCCTTCACATCCACCTCGCTGATCTCCCGGCGCAGTTCCGTTTCCAGGCGCTGGAACGCGGCCAGCGCTTCATCGCGCGCAGCAATCGCATCCGCCATGACCTGGGTTTCCTCGGCGGTGGTCTTGAGGCGCTGCTCCAGATTGGCGAGCGTCGATTCCAGTTCCTCGATCTCCGCGCTACGGCCGAGCAGGCCGCGGCTCTCGTGCTGCGTGCGCCCACCGGTTACTGCGCCGCGCGAGGACATCACCTCGCCGTCCAGCGTGACCAGCATCGGATAGCGGCGCTCGGCGCGGGCAATGCGGATGGCGTCGTCGATGGTCTCCACGATTACCGTGTCACGCATGAGGTAGGCGATCGCGGGGCGGAGATGGGCGTCGAACTGGATATGGTCCATCACCTTGCCCACGATGCCCGGCTGCCCCGCAAGCATGCTGCTGCGATCCTCTTCCGAGGGGCGCAGCGTGTCCAGCGGCAGGAAGGTCACGCGACCGGCGCGTTTCTCGCGCAGCATGGTGATGGCCGCCTTCGCCGCGTCCGCGGTGTCCACCACGATATTGTTGATGTTGCCGCCCAGCGCCGCTTCGACCGCGCGCTCGTATTGCTTGTCCGTGGAAATGAGATCGCCCGCAGGACCGATGATGCCCGGCAGATTGCTGCCGTCGCGCTGCTTCTGCATCACGGCCTTCACGCCCGATGCGAAGCCTTCGTAACGGTCACGCAGTTCGCGCAGGGAGTTCAGGCGCGCACCCTGACTGCTCTTCTGCTCGCGCAGCTTCACCCAGTCCTCGTTGAGGGCTTCCAGGCGCAGGGTGGCCTCCTGGCGGGCCGTCTGCTCCGCCCGACGTTTCTCCTCGGTGTCCGTCAGGGTCGTGTGCTTCTCCTTGAGATTGTCCTGCACCGTCTGCAGCTCCGCGCCCAGTGCGTCGTGGCGGGTCTGCTGCGTCTGCTGCTGCTCAAAAATCCGCTCAAGCTGGCCATCGATATTGGCCAGACTCACCCCAAGGGTCTCAATTTCTGTCTGGGTCTTGTTGCGTGTGTTGATCCGCTCGAGCGCACGCGCGCGCGCCGCCTCGAGTTCCGTGTCCGCACGCGTCACCGCTTCCTGCGCCGACTGATAGTCCGACTGCTTCTCCTGAAGACCGGCACGCGTCGTCTCCAGTTCGGTCGCCAGTTCCTGAACGCGCGTTGCGTCTTCGTCCTGAGACTGTGCGGCCGATTCCGCGCGCTGGACATAGGCGTCGTGCTCGGATTGGGCCTGGGCCCCCTGCTGCTGCGCAAACTCGATGTCTCGCTTGAACAGGGCGATCTGGCCCTCGATCTTCTCCATGTCGGATTCGATCTGGTGCTCGCCCTCGCGGCGGGCCATGAGCACCCGCTCCAGTTCCACGCGCTTGAGACTCAGCTCCTCGGTGCGCGCTTCCACGCGGGCCGTGTCGGCCGAGGCCTTCTCATAGGTCTTGCTGGACTCGCTGAAGCGTTCCTTCAGATCCGTGACCTGGCCGCTCAGTTCATTGAACTGCAGCCACGCATTACGAATCTCCAGTTCACGCAGGGCTTCGGTCAACTCCCGGTGACGAATCGCCGCGTTCACCTGTCGCTTAAGGGAGCGCATCTGGCGCTGCACTTCGGTGATGACGTCGTTGAGGCGGAGCAGATTCTGTTCCGCGGAATCCAGCTTGCGCATGGCCACGCGTTTGCGCGACTTGTACTTGATGATGCCGGCCGCTTCCTCGAAGAGATAGCGGCGGTCTTCCGGCTTCGAACTGAGCACCATGTCGATCTTGCCCTGACCGATCAAGGAGTAGGCGTTCGTGCCAATACCGGTATCCATGAACAGTTCCTGGATATCACGCAGGCGGCACGGGGCCTTGTTCAACAGGTATTCGCTCTCACCCGATCGGTAGACCCGGCGCGAGATCGTGACTTCCGCGAAGTCTACCGGCAGCTTCGAATCTGCATTGTCAAAGGTGAGCGAGACCTCCGCCATGCCGCTCGCCGGCCGGTGTTCGCTGCCGTTGAAGATCACGTCCTGCATGTGCGAACCACGCAGCGCCTTCGCGCTCTGCTCGCCGAGCGACCACCGGAGCGCGTCGAGGATATTGCTCTTGCCGCAGCCATTGGGCCCGACAACCGCGGTGATCCCCGGTTCCAGGTTTACGCGGGTCGGGTCCGCAAAGGACTTGAACCCCGTCATCTCGATTTGCTTGAAGTACATGATCTACTGGGGCGCCGGCCCGTCCTCGCGTTTCAGAATGCGCGCGATGGCCGTGGCCTTGCCCGTGTTGTCGTCCGTCTCAATGACCACGGCGGAAAAAACCGCGGGCCCGCCAGCGACCTCAAACTGCCGCGGCATGCCCGTACGGAACTTCTCCAGCACCGGATCCACCTTCGTTCCAATTACCGAATACATCGGACCGCACATGCCCACATCCGTGATGTAGGCCGTACCGCCCGGCAAAATCGCCAGTGGCGTGGTGCTGCCCGACAGCCCATCGGCCACTTCCATCACGGTGCCGTCGCACTACAGCGCCCATCGAGGTGCCAACCCAGCGCGATCTTCTCCGAGGTGGCTTCGCCGTGAGCGTCTACCAAGATGGTGTTCGTCTGGGCACGCAGGGCCTTCAGCTCCCGATCCGCCCGTACGAAGGGGCAGTCCACCGGCTCCATGTAGACCCGGCCAATCAGATTGAGAATCCCAAGCTTCTGCCCGTTCGCCGCCTCAATGACCGTGGCACCCTTGCCGGGCACACCGTCCGGATAGTTCGCCGGGCGTACCATCTCGGGGATGCCGTCCATCGCAGCCATGATCGCGCGCTTGCGCCACGTGTGGTTGCCCAGGGTGAAACCATGGACGCCCACCGACTTCAATTCCTGCACGATCTCCGGCGTGACGCCCAGTCCGCCGGCGGCATTTTCCGCATTGGCGACCACGAGATCAATTCCGTGTTCGGCGACCAGCTTCGGTGTCCAGTGCGCCACCGTACGGCGGCCCGGTTTTCCGACGATATCACCGATAAACAGGATCTTCATGCGCAGCGCACCACCGTCACTATTTCGCCAGCTCCACCGCGCGCGTCTCGCGCACGACCGTCACACGGATCTGACCCGGATAGGTCATCTCCGATTCAATCTTCTTCGCCACGTCGCGTGCCATCATCGCGGCCTGCGCGTCGTTCACCTTGTTCGGTTCCACCACAAGGCGCACTTCGCGGCCGGCCTGGATGGCGAAGGCGCTCTCGACCCCGTCAAAGCCCGTCGCGATCTCTTCGAGTTGCTCAAGGCGCTTGATGTAGTTCTGCATCGTCTCGCTGCGCGCGCCGGGGCGTGCCGCGCTGAGCGCGTCCGCCGCCTGTACGATCACCGAGATCACAGATTCGAAAGGCATTTCGTTGTGGTGCGCGCCGATGGCATTTGCCACTTCGTCGCTCTCGCCGTGGCGCTTGGCAATATCGTGACCGAGGATCGCGTGCGAACCTTCGATCTCGTGGGTCAGTGCCTTGCCCATGTCGTGAATCAGGCCGGCACGGCGTGCCACCTGCACGTTGAGTCCGAGCTCGGCCGCCATGATGCCGGCGAGGTAGCACACCTCCAGCGAGTGGCGCAGCACGTTCTGGCCATAGGAGGTACGGAAACTCAGGCGGCCCAGCAGGCGCACGATTTCCGGGTGCAGCCCGTGTACGTCTGCCTCGAGGCAGGCCTGTTCGCCGCGTTCCTTGATCGTCTTGGCCATTTCCTCGCTGACCTTCTCCACCATCTCCTCGATGCGTGCGGGATGGATGCGGCCATCCTGGATCAGGCGCTCCAGCGTGATCCGCGCAACTTGGCGGCGAATGGGGTCGAAGCCAGAGAGGATCACCGCTTCCGGCGTGTCGTCGATGATCACGTTGATGCCGGTTGCGTTTTCGAGCGCACGGATGTTGCGGCCTTCGCGGCCAATGATCCGGCCCTTCATCTCGTCGTTCGGCAGCGCAACCACCGAGACCGTGGTCTCCGCGACGTGATCCGAAGCACAGCGCTGAATCGCTTCGCCGATGATCCACTGGGCCTTGCGGTCCGCGTCTTCCTTCAACTCGTCTTCGATGCGCTTGAGCTGCAGGGCGCAGTCGCGCTTCACTTCGTTTTCAAGCTGAGCGAAGAGATCCTTGCGCGCCTGATCCGCCGTAAGCCCGGCGATCACCTCGAGTTTCTCGGTTTGCTCATTGATGAGCGCGGTCAGACGATCCCGATCGCGATCGAGTGATTTTTCGCGCTTCACCATCTCGCGCTCGGCGGCCGTGTGCTCGGCGGCCGTCTTGTCGAGGGATTCCGCGCGCTTGTCCAGCGCCTCTTCCTTGGCGAGGATCCGCTTCTCCAGCGCGTTGATCTCCTTGCGCAGCTCGCGCCCCTCCTTCTCCACCTTCTCCCGCAGGTTGATCTCGAGTTCTTTCGCGCTGGTCTTTGCGTCCTTCATGATGGAGGCGGCTTCACGTTCGGCGTTGGAAAGTTCCTGTGCCGCTTCGCGTTTCGCCTGACTCAGCGCGCTGCTCGCCTGAAGACGAACAGCGGCCCAGACCAGGCCGCCTCCAAGAAGGAAGCCAACAATACCCAGAATGACGTATTCCAAGGGGTGAGCCTCCGTCCGGTTAAGATTCGGTTAGGGCTGTGTCCGGAGACAATAGAGGCAGGCAGGCATCAGGCGGGATCGGTGCAGAAATGTTCTAAGTTAATATAAATCAACCAGTTGCATGGTGAGATCGCGATTGCCGAAACTGCTGGCAACTACGCTTCGTCGCAATATTCCAAATCGCCCCATGCGGCGAGCACCGTATCCATCCGCCCGAAGTCCATGTTCTCCCGTCACTTGGCAACCGAACACAACTTCAGTAATCGCCGCTGATTATAGGCCCAGCGTCAGAACAAGTCAATGAATGCCAAACTGGCGCACGCCCGTGTAATTGCCCGTGGAGATCGTCTATCTTCTTGGAATCATGAACCCTTACGACGCATTCGCCCCACCCCGAATCGCCATGCTTGGATCCTTCCCGCCACAGGCGCAGGGGGTCCAGGACTACTGCGGGGAACTCGGCGAAGCCCTCGGCGCGCGCACGGAACTGCACGCCATCGGTTTCCGCGCCATGTACCCGGCCCGGATCTTTCCCGGGGTCAAGGCCAACGACGACCCGAGCAAGGCCCCCATGCGCGCCGCCCGCCTCACGGTGCAGCACCCGCTCGCCTGGTACTGGCCGCCGGGCTGGATCACCGCCGCTCTGCGGGCCCGGGGCGACCTGTTCCACCTGCAGTGGTGGAGCCTGCCCCTTTTTCCCGTGGCCTTCGTGTTCCTGATGGTGATGAAACTGCGGCGGTTGCCCGTCGTTGTAACGGTACACAACGTGTTGCCCCACGAAGGCGGGAAAAATTTCGTGCGCCTGAGCCGCCTGCTCTGCCGCCTCGCGGATCACGTTATCGTGCACAGCGAGGCCAACCGCGCGCAGTTAATCCGGCACTATGACCTGCCCAAAGCGCGAACCAGCCGGGTTCCCATCGGGGTCAACCGGCCCGAGCACCCGCCGCTTCCCCGCGCCGAGGCGTGTGCGAAACTGGGACTACCCCCCGATCGACGCTACCTTCTCAGCTTCGGGATCATTCGTAAGTACAAGGGAATCAAGGATCTGATAGTGGCTTTCGGCCAAATTGCCCAGGACCATCCCGATACCGACCTCATTATCGCCGGCAAGCCCTGGGTCGACTGGGCACCCTATGCCGAGGCGATTCGTGCCCGGGGCCTCGAAGGCCGCGTACACACCGTACTCGACTATATCCCCGACGACGAAGTCGCCCACTACTTCAGTGTCGCGGATCTGGTGGTCCTACCCTACACCCATTTCGACGCGCAAAGCGCCGTTGGCGCCGTGGCGCTGCCCTTCGGAAAACCACTAATCGTCTCCCGGGTGGGTAGCCTGCCCGACTGGGTCGGCGGGGCGTCGAACTGGATCGTTCCTCCCGAAGACCCCACAGCGCTCGCGGCACGGCTCGCACAGTTTTGCGACAATCGCGAGGCCGAGACCACCGGCTTCGCGCCGCTGGCGCGAAGGGTCATGGACGATTTCGACTGGGGCCGAATCGCCGACCAGCATATCGCGATTTACCGCGCCACCCTCGCCGCACATCA
>JAUIKJ010000420.1 GCA_030430835.1 Candidatus Hydrogenedentota bacterium | reverse complement strand
GAGACCCATTTCCATCCCAGTGGCAAGGCCGAGACGGAACGGTCGACCGTGGGTCTGTATCTGACGGACGAGGCACCCACGCGCCAGATGGTGGGGCTCAATCTACCGGTAGGCTTTGGTGTGAGCACAGGGCTGGATATACCGGCAGGCGAGGCCAACTACACCGTTCACCACAGTTATACCCTGCCCGTGGATGTGGTCGTGGCGCAAATCATGCCGCACGCGCACTACATCTGTCGGGAAATGAAGAGCGTGGCGGTGCAGCCGGACGGCACCCGAAAGACCTTGATCCACATTGTCGACTGGGACTTCGCCTGGCAGGAGCAGTATCGCTACGCCGAGGAGATTCCGCTGCCCGCGGGCACAGAGATACAGATGACCTTCGTCTACGACAACGCCGCGACGAATCCGAACAATCCACACCACCCGCCCAAGCGAATCACCTGGGGGCCGGAGTCGACCGATGAGATGGCGAGCTTGTCGCTTGGTGTGATTCCCCAACGCCCCTCGGAACTCGCGGCATTGCAGCAGGATTATGCGGCGTACCGCCTTGCGGAGTTTCAGAAGATAGACCTTGCGCTCTTGCGCCCGATGATCCAGGCGCAGATGTTGCAACGCTTCGACAAGGACGGCGATGGCCGCCTGAACTGGCGCGAGCGCATGGAGATGATCAAGCGCGCGCGTGCCCGCATGGCGATGGGCGGTGAAGATGAAACGACGGCCGAACTCCGCAGGGTGTTCATGGAGCGTATCCGCGAAGAACTCCCCGAACTGATCGGCGGGTGAGGACGATGCAAGGTACCCCTGCGACAGACTACGCCCTGCGGCCGCGTCATTGGATAGCGCTATTTGGAAGCTGGCAGCTCTCGCTGTTGGCGGTGGCGGGGTGCGTGTGGTGGCTGCTACACGACGCGCGCGCGCCGGTGGTGCCTGCGCCACCCGCCGCGGTGCCCGGCTTGCCAGGGCGGGACGTCGAAGCCGAAACGGCGCGGTTGGTGGATGTGGAGACGGCGCTTGCCGCCTTGCGCGACGACAACACGCAGTTGCACACGCGGGTGGCGCGTCTGCAGCGGGATCATGCGGCGCTGAGCCGGGAGTATCTCAAGTTGGGTTTTCGCAATGCGTTGGACCAGGCCGTAGGGTTTCCGAAGCCGGCCCGGCGTGGTGAACTGCGGAATCGATGGTTAGGGGGGGAGGGGCTGGAGGTTCCGGTCAGACGGGATGCGAATGCCGCACCCGTTGTCGAGCGGCGCAACAGGTCGCTGGCGCGTGGCCTGGAGCACTTTGATCGCGACGGCCTCCACGAATTGCTGGATCGCGCGCTCCGTGTCGGGGTGTCGCAGCCCGGGGACCGCGTCAGCCTGGCTTCGGCCACGGTGCCGCGACGTGGTGGCGTTGGCGCGGAAAACATTGCGGGATTGGTGCAGCTTCGTGAACTGGAGCCCCTCCTGGAACTCTTGCTTGCGCTTCAGTCGCAGGGTGGCGCTGGCGGTGGTTTCGGAGGGTTTGGCGGTGGCGAGGTCATGCAGGTCTTGCAGGGACTGGGGGAGGAGGAAGGGCGTACATTGCGCTTGACACAACGCGATCGCCGGCTCCTTCCTGCGCTGTTGCTGCTCGCATTCGTGCGCGATGCGGAGGAAATCGATCCGGGGTTGTAGCCCGGCTTAAACAGGCCCTCTTGTCACGGTTCATTCCTGAACCGTTACTGCCCGCGCGGACACGATTAACCCCGTGTCCGCGTCTTTTTACTTGTCCGGCGCGAAGATGTTTCCGGGTGCCGGTTCGGTCGAGACACCGTGTTCCTCGAAGAAGGCGCGTTCTTCGGGGCTGAGATCGGCGGGGGCATCACGTACTCCCGTGCTGAGATCGAGGAAGATGGCGCCGAGGATCACCGTGAGCAGGACCAAGGAGATGACCATGCACACGACGATCATCTTCGGATAGGCATCGCGTTCAAAGACCGGCTTGCGCGCGCGGGACGTTTCCACTTCGTGCTGGCTCATCATTCACCTTCATCGCCCGCATCGCGCGGCGGGGCATTGAAATTGACCGGGGGCGGAACGGTACCGTCGTCGCCCAGGAACTCGCGGACGATCCGGCGCGCTTCGTCGCGGCCGCGATCCATCGCGGTGTCCGGGGCGTCACCGGTGGCCCCCTTCACAGGCGTCTCTTCATTCCGCATGTAGAGGGTCTGGGTCGGGAAGGCGAATTCTACACCAAGAGCCTCGGCCAGACGCAGCACGTCCAAGAACTGCCGGTGCTTCTCCCGCAGTTCGGTGCCCCACTCGGGCGTTTCGACGAAGGCGTAGAGCAGGATATCGAGGGACGAGGCAGAAAAAGCGTTGAGGTAGACGTGGTAGTAGTCTTTGCGTGT
>JAUIKJ010000034.1 GCA_030430835.1 Candidatus Hydrogenedentota bacterium | reverse complement strand
CCACCTCGGGCATGCTCATCTACTATGCCGCCGAGTGCAAGCCTTACGCTTCCGACGTGTTGATTGCTCTAGCCCTTATGGGCATCGCGCTGCGTGCGCAGGAGGACACACGCCCAGTGCGCCGTGTGGCGGTCCTGACGCTTGCGGGGACCGCGGCGGTGTGGTGTTCCTTTCCGGCAGCCTTCGTGCTGGCGGGCATCGGCGGCGCCCAATTCGTCGCGGCCTGCGAATCGCGCGATTTCCGGCGTTTCGCCAGCGTGTTGCCCGCGTGGCTCGCGTGGGCGGCGAGTTTCGTTGGGCTCTACTTCGTCGTCATCCGTGCAGGACTCGACGCCACCACGGCGCACCACGCGCAGGATCTCGACACGGTGATGCAGGAAAGCTGGAAGTTCGGCTTTCTTCCGTTTCCTCCGGAGAATCTCGGCGAACTCCGCTGGTACAAGGAACAGTTCGCGCGGGTCTTCTACACGCCCGGCGGATTCGGGTCCTGGGTGACGGGACTGGCGGCCTTCGCGGCGCTGTTGGGCGCGTGGTCGTTGGTGTACGCGGATCGCTTCAAGGCCGCACTGATGATCTTGCCCGCGCTCGCCGCGCTGGGCGCATCGCTGCTCAAGCTCTACCCCTTCGATGGGCGGATGATTCTCTTCCTGCTCCCGGCGATGTATTTGCTGGTCGGGGAGGGGATCGCGTTTCTCCTACAGAACTTGCCGCGCCGTGCCGCGCTTCCCGTAGGTGTGGTGCTGCTTGCACTGCTGCTCGCGCCGCCCGCGGCTCGCGCGGCAATCGATATCGTGCGCGCGGAGGAGCGCCATGAACTCGACCGCTCGCTAGACCACATCGTGGGGCACTGGGAGGAAGGTGACCGGCTCTACCTCAGCTACTACGATGGCCTCGTCTACCGCATCGCGCGCTATTGGTACGCGTTGCCGGACGAGGCCGTCTATCGCGAAGCGCTCGCCTGGGAGTATCAGCCTGCGCATGCACGGGAGATCGATGCTTACCTTGCGAAACAAGAACCCGGCTCCCGCATCTGGATGCCGCTCGCCTTCCACGTCCGCGCGGAAGAATTCCTGACGCATCTCAATGCGGTCGTGGCGGTCGAGCTGATTGAAGGTGCCAATCCTCCCGTGTACCGGCTCCGGAATAGTGGACAGGAAGATTTCGTGCCGCAGGAGTAACAAAGGATGCCAGGACAACCCCGGGAGGGCGAGCGTCCCCGCGAGCCGGTTGGCGTATCACCACCATCTACGACGAATGCCTTCACCCGTCAGCGGCCCGCAAGTGGCGTGCGCATCGTCCAAGGCCAACCTACCATCGTATTCGTGACCGTCTGCACACGCAGGCGCACGCCATGGCTGGCCACTCCGGAGAACCACGAAGCACTCGCAATAATCTGGCGTGAGGACGCCACGCGTTGGTTAGTCGGTCGCTATGTTTTGATACCCGACCACATTCATTGCTTTGCAGGGCTTCGAGACGACACTTGTCCGCTTGATGTCTGGATTCGTTATTGGAAGCGGCGTTTCACGCAACGGTGTGACCTGCCGCCTGGAGGCTTCCAGGAAGGTGCTTGGGATACGCGTATGCGTAATGCGTGTCAGTATCAGGAGAAGTGGGAGTACGTTCGGTACAATCCGGTGCGACATGGATACGTCCGGAAACCGGAACAGTGGCCGTATGGGGGCGAGATTTTCGAATTGCCTTGGTAGATGCGTGGGGTCGATCCGGCTCGCGGGGACGCTCGCCCTCCCTTGTGGCGATTGATCGACGGGAGGGCGAGCGTCCCCGCGAGCCGGTTAATACGGCATGTGCCCACTCATTTCGCAACCGGCACCGCGTCCAGCACACACCGGAATCCGATGTCGTTGCAGGTGCTGCCGATGGCTTCGAAGCCGTTGTAGGATACGCGGCCCTGGTAGGGGCTGTAGGAGAAGCCGCCGCCCTTGATGATTTCCCGCGTCTTGCCTTGGGTACCGAAGGCGGTGCGATCGTGGAAGGGCTCGTCCACCCATTCCCAGGCGTTGCCGGTCATGTCTTCCACGCCGTAAGGACTCGCGCCTTGCGGATAGGTGCCAACCGCCGCGAGGGCATCGCCACGGCCGATGTTCGCGCGGCCGGCTTCGTAGGTGTTGCCCCAAGGGTAGAGGCGGCCATCGGTGCCGCGCGCGGCCTTCTCCCATTCGGCGCGTGTCGGCAGACGCTTGCCCGCCCATTCGGCGTAGGCCCGTGCCTGCGCGAGGGAACGCCCCGTCACCGGGTACTCCGCGCGCTCCGGCGGGAAGGCGTGGCCGGGGTCGTAGCGCGCGTAGGCCGCGTTGGTCACTTCGTTGCGGTCGATGTAGAAGGCCGGAAGATAGACCGACCGCCGCGGCCGCTCGTCCGGATCCGCCAGCGGATCGTCGCTGCCCATCAGGAAGGAACCGGCGGGAATCAAGATCATATCCGGCGGTGGCGGGGGATAGGTGGCGGCGATCGCTTCGGCCTGCGTCCGACGCGTGGCCAGGCCTTCGGCCGTGACCGATATCAATCCCAGTACCGCGCCCAATGACGAAAGGATGATTGCCGTTGCCGGAACGATACGCATGCCATTCTCCTCAACGGAGAATCTATTCCGCTGCGGGCACAATTCATGTCGTCACGGGAACGCGGAATATGTTGACAGGATGACTGGATTCTTGCAGACTGACTGGATCTGTTTTATCCGGTCCATCCCTTTCTATCCTGTCACCCGGTCTAGGCCTTTTACAGCGGCTTCACCATCACATTCCGAAACCAGACTTCATCCCCGTGGTCCTGGAGGATGATGTGGCCTTCGCGGGGGAGTTCGGCGAGGGGGGTGGGGAACTTGCCGATGGCTTCGGTGAGTTCGGCGAGGTCGATGTCGAGGACCTTCCAGCCGTTGACGCGGGCTTCGATCTCCGAGCCACGGCAGGTGATGTCGTAACTGTTCCATTCGCCGACGGGGCGCGCCATGTTCCACATGGGCGTGGCAACGTCGTAGAGGCTGCCGGTTCCGTTCTTGTTCGGGGCCTCGCCGTGGTCGTCGAGCACCTGAATCTCCATGCCGGCGTAGACTGGATCGTCTGGCGACGTGCGGAAGAAGATGCCGCTGTTGGCGTCCGCCGTCAGTTTCACTTCCGCGTGCAGTTCGAAATCGCCGAAGGCCCGCTTCGTCCAAGCGAAGTACTGTGTCCCCGACTTGCCGAGCACGTGCATCAGGCCCGCGTCGATCTCGAAGACGGTCTGGTCGTCGGTCACATTGCGCCATGCACTGGCGTTCTCCGCTGAAAGCAGATCGATCCAGCCGTCGCCCGCGGGGCGCTCGGTGGGCCGCGGCACGGGCAGCGGGTCCTCCAGCGCGTCCTTGGCGTAGACGAGCCCGACACCGAGCGACACGACCACGAACACCGCCACCACGGCGATTTCGAATTTCAGGTATCTCTTGAACATGTTCCGATCCTCTTCGGGGTTATTGTTCGGGGTATTCGATCTGCACGCCACCCCGCATGGGCGGTGGCACGAAGTTCACTTCCTGCAGCAATTGACTTGGGGCGTCTTCGGTGATGGGTCCGCGGGTATTGTCCGGGGACGCCGGCGGCGGGCCGAAAAGGGCAAACTCCCAGTCGGAGGGCACGTCCGCCAAATCGAGCCCGGTTCGGAATCGGAGGTGGTCCCGAACCCGGCGTCGTACGTTGAGGTTCCGTTTCATCGCTTCGATGAGCGGCGCCGCGGCGTCGCGCAACGGCCAACGCGCCATCATGTCGACCGCGAGCAGTTCCATTGCGGGCTCGAGTCCAATGTCGCCCCGCGCAACCATGGCGAGGTTTTCCAGGGCCTGCGCATCGCCTTGTTCGCCGAGGGCGTTCATCGCGGTGTTCCGAATCTCGGTTGAGGGGTGCAGCAACAGATCGCTCCATGCACCCGTCCGGTCCGTTTCATGAAGCAGGTACAGCGCTTGCACCGCCGCTTCCGCCAGGGGCACATCGTCTTCCCAGACTACTGCGGCAAGCGCATCGCCCGCGCCGTCGCCACCCAGGCGGCCCAGTGCAAGGGCGGCCGCCTGGCGGTAGAGGGAGGTCTCCCGCTCGTCCTGGAAGAACGCGCGCATCGGTGCGGCAAGGGTCGTGCGCAGGTCGGGCAGCGCGTTGTAGAGCGCCTCCAGTTCCCAGGTCTCGCCCTGAGCCAGCCGGTCGACCACGGCCACCGTCACGCGCGCGGGGTCGCGTTCGCGCAAAATACGCAGTGCCACCGCCCGCACACCGGCATCGGGATCCGCCAGGGCATCGAGGGCCGTGGTCAGGGCCGCGCGTTCCTCCCCGCCGAGATGAGTTTCCAGGGCACGCGCCCGCACACCGGGGTCGGCGGCGGCGAACTGCGGGGCACGCAGCGCCTCCGCGGGGCTGTCGCTCTTGGGCGCGGCCGGCTTGCGCGGCCAGGTGGCGGTGGCGGGGTCCTGCAGTAGATCGTCCACGCGACGCAACGTACTCCAGATACCGTAGGGATCCGGCGTACTGAGTTCCACCGCGTCCGCGGGCTCTTGCGCCCGCGCCAGGGGCGACAGGAAGAGGGCAAGAGCGAAGACTGGCAATAGGCAGCGCATCATCCCACGATGTTGCCGCAAGCGGCGTGCCCAGTCAAACGGCGTCCTCCCCAAGCGTATATGTTCCAATAATGAACACTTAAATATCCGTTGGCGCGATCGATTATCGCGCGGGGGATTCAGGTTTTTCGAGTTTTCCTGACACCGTATCCGTGGATCCAGAGTCTGTATCGCGGTGTCCCGAAAGAGGACACAGGTCAGGAAGCTATTGACAAGTCATGTGTTATCGATTAAAATACGCCCGTCCTCAGGCCCTAGGTATTTTCTCCCCGTTTAACCCGGTTTCTTCGGGTTTTGGAATAGCATCACCGCTGGGGATGTTGTACCCCGTTTCAGGGTCTAGGGTTCGCCGTACCCTTGATTATTACCAATGAGTTGCGGGCCGTGGTGTATTTGCCATGGCCCCAAACTGTCAGGAGACTGTAGATGGCGTTGAAATTTTCGACCGGCTTGTGGATTTTTGCGAACACGCCGGACCGCTACTGTGAAGAGGGCTACCGCGAGACACCGCGGATGCAGGAGTCCCTCGCCGCAATGGCTAAGATTCGTGGTGTCAAGGGGATAGAGATTCGCCAGACCGATATCACCCCGGAGATGCCCGCCAAGGAGCTCAAGCGGATTATCAAGGAATACGGCCTGACCTGCAGTGGGGTCTCGGCGAACATGTCGCATTCGCGCCGCTTCGCCCTGTCGGCCTTTGGTCACCAGCACCAGAAAACCCGCAACGCCGCGATCGACGAGGGCCGTAAGGCGGTGGACATCGCGCGCACGCTGGGCGCGACGGAAGTGACGCTGCGCCTGTATACGGACGGCTTTGACTATCCCTTCCATGTGGACTACACAACCCACTGGAATACGGTTATTTCCAGCATCAAAACCATCGCAAAGTATGCATCGCCCGATATTAATGTGGCGATTGCCTACAAGCCGCGCGAGCCGCGCAAGCATCTCACGGTGGCCACGGTGGGCAAGGCGCTTTCGATGTGCCAGGAAATCGCGATGAAGAACGTCGGCGTGGCGATGAATTTTTCGCATGCGCTGAACGCGGGGGAGAACCCGGCCGAATCCATCGCCTTCCTGACGCGTTCGAACAAGCTGTTCCAGATTTACTTCAGCGATTCCTATCAGCTGTGGGATGACATGATGATGCCGGGTACGTTGCACCTCTGGGAAACCCTCGAGGCGCTGTTCTACCTGAAGGCGGCACGCTTCAAGGGCTACCTGAACATCGACATGCTGCCGCAGCGCATTGAGCCGACCCACGCGCTGCAGATTGCCGTGGGCAACCTGAGCATCCTGTGGAAGAAGCTGGAGAAGATGGATACTTCCGAGCTGCGCAAGGCCCAGAAGACCCTCGACGCCACGGAGAGCCAGCGCATCATCCGCCGTGTGATGATGCAGTAGCCGGCACGACTGGCGCGCGGTGGGCTGACTACCGTACACTTCGCCGGACGGGAACGCGCAGTTCCCGTCCGGCGTTCTTTATTGCAGGAGATTGACGTATCCGACTCTCGGGCAACACATCGGGCCTGAAGGCCTCACAACTGAAGCTGCTTGACCGCCTCAACGGCAAGCGCTGTCCCGCGGAACGGGTGGTAAGCCCGGAACTCGCACGCGCAATGACCGAAGTATCCCACGAGATCGGACGGCAGGTGGGCCTGCTGATTGATCGGCGGGGCAAGATAGGCGAGGTGATTGTGGGCGATGCAAAGTCGCTCTTTCTCCCGGAGATCCCCCGGCGGGGCCGGGCGCGTCTGTGCGGGCTGCGGCTGGTGCACACGCACCTGCACCACGAACCGCTGAACGACGACGATTTTACCGATCTGGCGCTGCTGCGCCTGGACTATATCGCCGCCGTGGAAGTGCTGGACACCGGACTGCCGGGCGCGGTACACCGCGCGCACCTGCTCCCGGCGAACGACGCGGACACGCCATGGTCCGTTCTCCCCAGAATTTCCGTGCACGATCTACCGGATGACTGCCTCGCGCAGATTGAAGCGCTCGAAGACGAATTTGCACGCGGACGGGACGGGCGAGCGTTGGACGCGGGACACGACCGCGCGATCCTGATGCACGTCTCGCGATCGCCGCACTCCGTGGCGCAGGACTCGCTGGACGAGCTCAAGGAACTCGCGCGCAGCGCGGGCATTCAGGTCGTTCATGAAGTGAGCCAGCGCCGGGACATTGATCCAAAATTCGTGGTCGGTAAGGGCAAGATGCAGCAGACCCTGATCAAGGCGATGCAACTGGGTGCCGAAGTCGTGATATTCGATCTCGACCTGTCACCATCGCAGGTCAAGGCCCTGTCCGAACTGACCGACCTCAAGATCCTGGATCGGACCCAGTTGATCCTCGATATCTTCGCGCAGCATGCGGTAACCCGGGAAGGCAAACTCCAGGTGGAACTGGCGCAGTTGCGCTACCTGCTGCCCTTGCTGAGCGTGCGCCAGACCGCCCTCTCGCGTTTGACCGGCGGTATCGGTGGACGTGGCCCCGGTGAAACGCGCCTCGAGATCGATCGGCGCCGAGCGCGCGATCGCATCGCCAGGCTGGAGCGGGAGGTGAAGCAGTTGGGCAACCGCCGTGAGTTGCGCCGCGGGGTACGCACCCGCAAGGGCGTGCCGACCGTGGCCGTGGTGGGCTATACCAACGCGGGCAAGTCGACGCTGTTGAACACCTTGACCCGAAGCGAGGTCACCGCGGAGAATGCCCTCTTCGCGACGCTCAACCCGGTGTCACGCCGGTTGCGATTCCCGCAAGAGCGCGAGATCATCATCACCGACACCGTGGGCTTTATCCGCAATCTTCCGAAAGATCTCATGGCGGCGTTTCGTACGACCTTCGAAGAATTGCATGAGGCGGATCTCCTGCTGCATGTGATGGATGCTTCGAGCCTCGACATCGAAGAGAAACACGCGGTGGTCACCAGCGTGCTGGCGGATCTCGAACTCGCGGACAAGCCGACGATTAATGTATTGAACAAACAGGACCGATGCGACGCAGACACGCTCGGCGGACTGGTGGCGCGCTACCACGGGATTCCCCTGAGCGCGCTGGATCGAAACACGCTGGGGGAACTGATGCACACCATGGAATCGCATCTCTGGCGGCCAACCGTGGCCGTGCAGGGAGGGGAGTAAATATGCGTTTGTGGATGCTGGCGGGTGTGTTGCTGGCGGCACCGGCGATGACGTCGCTGGACGAGGCCGCGTCGAAACTGGCGGCCTACCGCGAGGCGGTATCCCAACGGGAAGCCGCGATGGCGCAGGGCGCGTCGGACGCACTCCCCGCGCTGGAAGAAGCGGTGGACGCTGCAGCACGGGACGCCCAAGCGCTGTATCGTGCGGCCCGCGCGGATCGCGCGACCGATCTGAGCGTGTTGAAGGACTATGCGACGGTGCTTCGGGCGACGGGAGATTACGATCTCTCGGCCGAGGTACTCGCGCGTGCGGTAGAACTGGCCCCGGAAGACGCCGCCACCTGGCAACAGCTTGGCGTGGATCTCGGCAAGGTGGGCCCCTCCAAGCGGCGCGAAGCGTATGCGGCCCTGGGCAAGGCACTCGCACTGAACACCACGGCAGAGACGCATTTCCTGCGCGGCCAGTTGTACCATGACGATCGGCTGTACGACCTCGCCCGCGCAGAGTATGAATCGGCGCTGGCGATCGACGCCGCGCACGCGGCTTCCCGGCTGGGCCTGGCCATCGTCGAGGCGCGTTATGGCGATGTGGTCGCAGCAGCCGAGGCCATTGATGCGCTGGGCATCGCCGCGCAACCCTACGACACCTGGACCCGGATTACACTTCGCGACGCCCTATACCAATACGAACGGCTACTGCGTCCCTTCGACGATACCGCAGACAACCACCGCGCCTACGCGCGGCTGTTGTATCGGGCGGCGCGTCTGACAGACGCCATTCTCGCGGCACGGCGTGCGGTTGCGCTGGCCCCCGAAGACTTTGACACGTGGAACCTGATTGGCGCGATGCAACTTCAGGTGGGCACCCCCAGCAGTGCGCGCGAGGCCTACGAACAATCGCTGAAGATCAACCCGGAACAACCCCAGGTGCGCGCGATTGTCGGGCAACTCTCCGCCCCCCCAAGCGCCTCTGAATAGGGATCAGTCTTTTTCGTTCGTGAAGTTGTTCCGGAAGGCCGCTTCAAAGACCTTCGCGACCGCATCGACCCGCGGGGCTTTCGGCAACAGGATCGACAGGGCCGTGACCGGCTTGTCGGCGATGCCACAGGGAACGATGCGCTCGAAGTGGCGCATGTTGGGTACCACGTTGAGTGCGATGCCGTGGAAAGTCACCCAGCGGTGGATGCCCACACCGATGGCGGCGACCTTCGCGCCGTTGACCCAGACCCCGGTGAATCCTTCTACGCGTTCACCTTCAATACCGTGTTCGGCGAGGGTATCGATAATGGCCTGTTCCAGCGTGCGCAGGTAACGCCCCACGGATCGGCCGCGGCGTTCCAGGTTCAGGATGGGATAGGCCACCAGTTGGCCGGGGCCGTGGTAGGTCACATCACCACCGCGATCCGTTGGGCACACTTCAATCCCCTCGTCGCGCAGTTCGTCTTCGCTGCGAAGCAGGTGCGCCGTGTCGGCATCACGCCCCAGCGTAATGACCGGCGTGTGCTCCAGCAGGAAAAGCGTATCCGGCGCATCGCCCCGGGCCACGGCATCGCGCCGTTCCCGTTGGCGATCGAGCATGGCGGCATAGGGCTGGGGCGCGTCGAAGTGGATGACTTCGAGTACGCCGTCCATCGGCGGTTAGGCCCCCACGAGGCGGCGCAAGAGCGGGAGATCGACCTCGGTGAGGGAATCGACGAGGTGGTCCGCCTGGGCGAGTTCCTCGCGCGTGAAGGAGTTCGTCACGCCGATGCAGGTCATGCCGGCAGCCTTCGCTGCGGCGGTGCCGGTAATGGCATCTTCCACGACAACACACACGGCGGGGGAGAGGTCCAGCGCCTTGGCCGCCGTGAGATAGATTTCGGGGTCCGGCTTCTTGTTCGTCACCATGTCGCCATGGATATAGGCCGCGAACGGCGACGCGTCCACGCCCGCGGCGTTCAGGGTGCCGCGCGACTTGTCGCCGGGGCTGGAGGTGGCGATACCCAGTTTCCATTCCGGTGCCGCGTCGACCGCGGCAATGAGCTCGTTTACGCCGGGAAACGCGATGGATTCCGTTTGAACGATCTCGAAGAAGTGTTCCTGCCGCACTTCGATGGCGCGCGCCGTATCCACATCAACGCCGTACTTCGCCGCGGGTCCCTCAACATAGCGTACCGCGCCCGTGCCGATGAAGGGCGTGAAGTCCTCCGGCTGCATGGTCACGCCATAGAGGTCTTCAAACATGCGGATGGTCGCCCGGCAGATCGGTCCCTCGGTATCGGCGAGCACGCCGTCAACGTCGAAGATGAGTCCGTACACGGGCTATACCGTCGCCGTCGCTTCGATGCCGATGGCTTCGAGAATCGCGTCCTCTTCCGCGTCGACCGTCTTCGGCTCTTCCGCGGCGGAGATGGCGCTGTCCGGATCCTTAAGACCGTGACCGGTCAGGATGCTGACCACACGCAGCTTATCGCCAAACTCCGGCTCAAAATTGTCAAAGTAGCCGTTCTCCGAGAGCTTCTTCAGGCCCGCGATACCCGCAGCACTGGCCGGCTCACAGAAGACGCCTTCCGTTGCAGCGAGCATCTTGTAGGCATCCTTGATCTGGCGGTCGGTGACCATGCCGATCAAACCGCCGGATTCATCGCGCGCTTCCTCGGCCGATTTCCAGCTTGCCGGATTGCCGATGCGGATGGCGGTGGCGAAGGTCTGCGGCTTGTCCACGGGATGACCGAGGACGATGGGCGCGGAACCCGCCGCCTGGAAACCGAGCATTCGCGGCAAATTCGGGTTGTTCCCCGCCGCCTTGTACTCCTTGTAGCCCTTCCAGTACGCGGTGATGTTGCCGGCGTTGCCGACCGGCATCGCCTGGAAGTCCGGCGCGATGCCGTCGAAGTCATCGATAATTTCAAAGGCACCCGATTTCTGGCCCTCGATACGGTAGGGATTCACCGAATTCACCAACGCAATAGGGTAGCGTTCGCAGACCTTGCGCACAAGGCGCAGGGCATCGTCGAAGTTGCCACGGATCTGTACGACGCGCGCGCCGTGGATCATTGCCTGTGAGAGTTTTCCGAGGGCGATCTTGCCTTCGGGAATCAGCACGGCACAGCGGATTCCCGCGCGCGCGGCGAAGGCCGCTGCCGAAGCGGAGGTGTTGCCCGTCGAGGCGCAGGCCACCGCTTCGTAACCCTCTTCCACGGCCTTGGTAATGGCCATGGTCATGCCGCGATCCTTGAAGGAGCCCGTCGGATTGAGGCCCTCGTACTTCAGCCAGATCTCGATCTTCGGGTGAATCGCCGCGCTCAGGCTCGGTGCGGGGATGAGCGGAGTGGATCCCTCGTTCAACGTGATGATGCGGGTATCTTGCGACACCGGCATGAACTTGCGGTAGCGCTGGATCAGGCCCTCGTTGCGCATGGCCTAGGACTCCTGCAACACACGCAGCACGTGTGTAGGTTCGGTGATGAATTCAAGCGCGTCGATATCCCGGAGCGCGGTCATCACATTGGATTCGGTGGTTTCGTGGGTGGTGATGACGATGTGCGCGGGCACGTCGTCCTCTTCTTCTTTCTGGAAGCAACTGGCGATGCTGACGCCGTGGTTGCCCAGAATGGTGCAAATCTTGCCCAACACACCCGGGTGATCCTGCGTGGTCAGGCGCAGGTAATACCGGCTCTGCAACAGCCCGATCTCGCGCACCTTCAACGGATGCGTGTAGCGGAAGGGGGGGGGCGCCGGGCCATCCATGGTGACCGCAATATCGATCACATCGCCAACCACGGCGCTTGCGGTTGGCAGGCGCCCGGCACCGCGGCCGTAATACAGTGTCGCGTCCGCGATGTCGCTCTCTACATAAACGCCATTGAACTCATAGGCGATCGCTGCGAGTTGGTGATCCTGCGGGATCAGCGTGGGGTGTACACGCGCCTCGATCTCGCCGTCCGTCTTCCGGATGCTTGCGAGCAGCTTAATCTCGTAGCCCATCTCGCGCGCATAGGCGACGTCGAGTCCGGTTACCTTCGTTACGCCTTCGACATAGACGTCTTCCAGTTTCACCTCGGTGCTGTAGGCGAGCGAGGCGAGGATCTGGCACTTGTGCGCCGTGTCATGGCCTTCGATGTCGAGGTCCGGCGGGGTCTCGGCAAAGCCCTTGTCAATCGCCTGCGCGAGAACCGTTTCGAACTCGAGTTCCTCGCGCGCCATGCGCGTGAG
The DNA here is from genome assembly GCA_030430835.1 of Candidatus Hydrogenedentota bacterium. Classification (GTDB taxonomy): domain Bacteria; phylum Hydrogenedentota; class Hydrogenedentia; order Hydrogenedentales; family JAEUWI01; genus JAUIKJ01. Next base: position 912 of record JAUIKJ010000034.1, on the reverse strand, counting down.
GATGTAGTTGCAGGTGCCATTCAGAATGCCGTAAATCGCCGTGATGTTGTTCGCCGCAAGCGACTCACGCAAGGGCTTGATGATCGGGATGGCGCCGCCGACGGCAGCCTCATAGCAAAGCTGTTTGCCGTTGCGCGCCGCGGCCTCGTTGAGTTCCGGACCGTGGATGGCCAGCAGCATCTTGTTCGCAGTGACCACATGCTTGCCGGCATCGAGTGCATTGAGAATAAAGGTGCGCGCGGGCTCAAGACCGCCAATGAGTTCGCAGACAATATCCACCGCTGGATCCGCAAAGAGGGCGTTCGCATCATTGCTCACCGTCACCCCGCCCAATTCATAATCCTTGAGCAGATCCTGATTGAGTTCAGCGACATGGGCGAGCCGGACATCGATCCCGGACTTCTCACGAATCACGGCGGCATTGTGGAGCAGCGTGTGAATCACACCCCCGCCCACGGTTCCCGCACCGATAACCCCTACACCTACGGCCATTTCGTCTCCTCTCCAATCCATGGGCCTACGGCACATTGTGCGTCAGACCGTCTCCAGTATTCCCAGAATATCCCCGACCCGGATGGCATCACCTTCCTTGACGCGGCGTTCCGCCAGCCTGCCCGCCTGGGGGGCCGGCACGACAAAGGCCGCCTTGTCGGTGGTCAGTTCAAGCAGGTCATCACCTTCCTTGAGTTCGGCGCCGGTCTCGGCCAGCCAGAAAGCCACCGTGCCGGTCTGCACCGCATCGTCTTCATCGCCCAGGCTGGGCAGGGGGATTTCAATCTGCATGGGACTTCAACTCCGTTGCCTGCAACAGTTGCTCCGAGCGGTACGAGCTCCGAACGAAGGGCCCGGCCACCGCGCAGGCAAAGCCCAGCGCATACGCCGCTTCCTCGTGGGCCGCAAATTGATCGGGCG
>JAUIKJ010000419.1 GCA_030430835.1 Candidatus Hydrogenedentota bacterium | reverse complement strand
CCGTTCATGGCCCAGTTGATCACGTCGATGTTGTGAATATGCTGCTCGACGATGTTGTCGCCGCAAACCCAGCAGAAGGCATACCAATTGCGAATCTGGAACTCGAGGTCCGACCACTCTTCCTTGCGCGGATGCACGAAGGGGAGCGTGCCACACCAGTAGGCGCGGGCCGCCTGAATCTCACCGATCTCGCCGTTGAGAATCTTCTCCATGGTGTCCACGTAGCTTTTCTGGTGGCGGCGCTGGGTGCCGGCCACGAGCGACAGGTTTTTCTCCTTTGCGATCTCGGCGGCTTCCATGAACATGCGGATGCCCGGCGCATCGACGGCGACGGGTTTCTCGGTAAAAATGTGCTTGCCGGCCTTGGCCGCGGCGAGGATATGCTTCGGGCGGATGTAGGGTGTAGTGGCGTGGATGATGACATCGACATCGGTGGCGAGCAGTTTTTCATAGGCGTCAAAACCCGTGAAGCACATGTCGTCCTCAATCGCGACCGATCCCTTGATCCGGCTTTCTTTCAGGGCCTCGATGCGCTTGCGTGAACTGGTCAGCCGGTCCTCGAAGAGGTCGGCCATGGCCACCAACTGGCAATTGTCGCAGCCGTCCAACATGTTCTTCGCGGCGCCGGTGCCGCGGCCGCCACAACCGATCAGGCCGTAGCGGAGTGTGTCGCTGTTGGTGTCCGCCGCGCCCGCTTTCGCGCTCAAGATCGCGAACCCGGCCGCCGCCGACGTCTTGGCGAAGTCGCGACGCGTGACCCTGTTGGTGTCCTGTGTGCTCATGATAGCTGCCTCCGATTCCAAACCTGATGGTATCCCGTGCTTGCCGGCCACACGGCCGCCCAGGCCGCGCAGTCGAAAGCGCAATATAACGAATGGGATCAAAGAAATAAAGCCGTCATCGGTCGCCCTGTTTACAGTCCGCGGCGCGGACAGCTATCCTGTGACATGCGTTCTGGACGGTCCGGACGCGCCCGAATGGAGGATAGAATCATGGGTCTCCTGCGCTGCATGGCGATCGTTGCGGCGGCCGCATCGGCTGCGGGCGCGGAAGCCTTCGATGTGACCACGGAATCGCTTCTCGGCGAGATGACAGACCTGTCCCGCCTTGCGCGCTTCCCCGATCCGCCCTACGCGGCGCTCCAGGCCTCCAGCTATGATCGCCGCGCCACGGATCCCTCCGAACGGAACGACGAGAACTGGTTTGCCAATGGCGATCGGGGCCAGGTGTTGCGGGAAGAAACCCGCAACGGGGAGACGGAGTACGTCCTGATGGATGCCGAGGGCCCCGGCGCCGTGACGCACTTCTGGTCGGCGAACCCGGACGATGCCGGCGCGGTACGCATTTATCTTGACGGCGCGGAGACGCCGGTCATCGATCTCCCGCTCAGCACCTTCCTGAGCGGTACGATGGATATTGCGCCGGCCCCCATCGCGGGTGAAACCGCCCGCGGCTGGAATTCCTACCTGCCCATCCCCTACGCACAGCACTGCAAGGTTACGACGACACAACGCGATTTCTATTACATCATCAACCACCGCCGCTACACGGCGGGCACGCGCGTTCAGAGCTTTACACGGGAAGCTGCGACAGCTCAGCAGCGGCGTATCCGCAGCACTGCCCATTCCTTGCGCTCACCGGGCGGCGTCGTGACACCGGGCAGTGCGCAGACGACCCAGACGGTGTTCAATACGAATGTTGCGCCGGGGGGCCGTCAGGCAGAGATCGCACACTTGGCGGGTCCCGGTGCCATCTTCGCCCTCGCCGGGCGGATCGAATGCCCGGATCCCGAAGCCGCACTGCGCGCCTGCCTGCTGGAGATCACCTTTGATGACGCCGAGATCCCGCAGGTATGCGCGCCCTTGTCCGACTTCTTCGGATCCGGCCTGGGGTTGAATCCCTACAGTGCCTTGCCGAGTGGCGTGCCTGCGGCGGAGATTGTCTACTCGAAATGGGTGATGCCCTACGCGGAATCGGCACAGTTGCGCCTCATCAACCACAGCGACCAGGGTGTTATCACCAGCTTTACGGTCGCTTCCGGGCCGTGGGATTTTGACGAGCGCAGCTTGTATTTCCACGCGAAGTGGCGGGGCGAGGACCGAATCCCCACGCAACCGCGGCAGGACTGGAACATTCTCGACGCGGTGGGCCGCGGCCGGTACGTTGGCACGGTGTTGCACATCACCAACCCGACCTTGTCCTGGTGGGGTGAGGGCGACGAGAAGATCTACGTCGACGGCGCGGCCTTCCCGAGCTGGTTCGGAACCGGAACGGAGGACTACTTCGGCTATGCCTGGGGCAACGCGGACTTGTTCAGCCACGCCTACCACGCGCAGCCACGCGTGGACGGTCCGCAGAACTTCGGCCATACGGTGAACAGC
>JAUIKJ010000033.1 GCA_030430835.1 Candidatus Hydrogenedentota bacterium | reverse complement strand
TCTTACCGGCCTTGCGGATGAGGCGCTCGGTCTTGTCGTGCTCGTCGTGAATCTCGCCGAAGATCTCTTCGAGGATGTCCTCGACCGTGATGAGTCCGTCGGTGCCGCCATACTCATCCGTCACGATGGCCAAGCGCTGGCGCTTGCTCCGCAGTTCGTTGAGCACGTCGTCGAGTTTCATGGTGTCCGGCACGTGCAGTACGGGCCGGAGGAAACGGGTGATGTCTGCGTCGTCCGGTGTACGATCCGCGAGCACGTCGAAGGCACTGACAACGCCGATGATGTCGTCCACCCGGTCCGTGAACACCGGCAGGCGTGTGAAGCCGGTCTCGGTAAACTTGGCGGCGAGGTCGCGGCGGGAAATGCTGCTGGGCACGGCCTCGATCTGGATGCGCGGAATCATCACTTCCTTCGCAGCCTGAATCTGCAGGTCCATGACGGAATGGATCATCGCTTTTTCTTCCGGCTCGATCGCGCCGTGATCTGCGCTCTCGTCGACGAGCACGCGGACATCGTCCTGCGATCCCATCATCAGGCGAATGTCACGTTGTTCATCGGCGACAAGCGCGATAAAACGTTGAGAGAGCCAGGTGATGGGCACGGCCATCCAGAAGAAGAGGCTGTCGAAAAATCGGATAACCGGCAGGAGGCGCAAGGCCAGCCGGGTAGGATGTAGGCGAAACATGCTCTTCGGCAGAATCTCGCCGAAGAAGAGGAAGACCGGTGTCGCGATAATCGTCGCCCAGAGCGGATCCACCACCAGATCCGCGATGGCCATGGTTCCCATGACTAGGGCGATATTCGTGCCCAGCAGGACGACCGTGATCATCCGGTCGGGACTTTCCAGATACGCCAACAGGCGCAGGGCCGCGGGGTTGCGTTCCTGCTCGGCGAGATGGCGCACGCGAATCGGGTTGCTTGCGACGAAACCGGTCTCGTAGCCGGCGAAGAAAGCATTCAGTAGCACGCCGCCCAGGGCCATCATGATGAGCATGACGGTGTTCTTTGCTTCCGGCGCGGCGGTGCCTGCGGCGTTCGCCGGCCAGAACAGATAGCTGCAACACAGGACGAGGGCGATCAGCGCGCCGATCTTGATCAGCTTCATGGCGCCGTCTCCTCGACCGTCGGCTCGGGCAGTTGAATGCGCAGCCGTTCCACGCGACGGCCGTCCACCGACTCGACCTGAAACTCGACACCCTGATGTTCGATGCGGTCGCCGGTCTCCAGCAGGCGGTCTGCCTGCTCCATGAGGAAGCCCGCCACGGTGTTGTGCTCGCCGTTGTCGACGGTGATGCCGGTCAGTTCTTCGAATTCGTAGAGCGGCATGCCGCCATCGATCAGGTATTCACGATCATTGACCGCGAGTACCGACGGCTCTTCCTCTTCGTCCGGTTCACCCAGATCGCCCACGACTTCGCGCAGGGCATCTTGCAGGGTGACGAGCCCTTCGGTGCCGCCGAACTCATCGACCACAATCGCGAGGTGCGTATGTTTGCGCTGCGACGCCTTGACGAACTCTGCGACGGTCATGGTTTCGGGGACGAAATGGGCCGGGCGAATCAGGCTTTGGATGGGCTGATCCAGCCCCCCGTCCTCCACAGCCGGCAACAGATCCTTCGCGTAGAGGATCCCCGCGATGTGATCAAGATCGTCGGTGTAGACCGGCATGCGCGAGTACTCTTCGTTGCGGACGAGTTCCAGTGCGTCGCCGATGGTCGCGGTCTCGGGCAGGGCGATCATGTCCGGCCGCGGCACGAGCACCTCGCGCACCACGACCTCGCCAAACTCGAGGATACCCTGGATCATTTCGCGCTCGTCTTTCTCGATTGCGCCGGAGGCCTCCCCCTCGGACAGGAGCGAGAGAAACTCCTCGTCGGTCACGAAGGGTGCGGGGCGCACCTGGCTGAAGCGGGTGACGCGGAAGATGATGCCGATGAAGTAGATGATGCCGTTGCGGACCGGGGTGAGCAGCCGGTCGATCACGAAGAGCGGAACGGCGGCGCCGCGCGCATAGGCTTCGCTGAGGCGCACAACCACGACCTTGGGCAGAATCTCCCCGAAGAAGACGAGGACGCTTGTGCAGATGAAGAGCGAGGCGGTGTAGGAAATCGGTGGCGCGAGCGCGAGCGATTCCGAGAAGACCTTCTCGACGGGCACGGCGAGCACGACGCTGAGCAGCACGTTCACGATCGAGTTGCCCATGAGGATGGAGGTGAGCAGGTTGCCGGGGTGCGCCATCAGGCGGCCGACGAGCCGCTCGAGCAAGTTCGCGCTGTTGCGCATGCTGCGCAGACGCAGCTTGTGCAGGGAGAAATAGGCGACTTCGCTCGCGGAGAAGAAGGCGGAGATGGCGGTGAGAATGAGGGTGACACCCACCACGCGCGGGGTGAGGAACTCAAACCAGGGCGGGGCAATGGCCGCTTCGCCGGCAGGCACAGCAAGGTCACCGGTCGCCACTTCAACGTCTCCGTAGACGTGCGCCGCCAACAGGACCATCGCAAACCACAAGGAGATGGCCGTGAATCCGCGAAGCATGCTACTTCGCGACAATGAATCGGTACTATCGCCGTCCAACGGCGCGTACCCCTCCGCCTCGTGATTGTCCGCTTCCGCCGTTTTCGGCGGGATAGTTCAACCACGCGGCATCGTCTGTCAGGTCCAGATATTCTGCCTGCTTTTGCCTCATTACCCGTTCCTGTTCCACGGAATCATGCACATAACCGAGCAGGTGGAGCAAACCGTGGCAAAACAGCAGTTTCACCTCGGCCCGCTGTTCGGCGATCTCCACGCAGCGGCTGGTCACGGTTTCCAGGGAAATAATAATATCACCAAGCACGCGCACGCCGGGCGCCATCCCCTCCTGCGGGAAGGACAGCACGTCGGTGGGGCCGGTCTTGTGCCGGTATTGTGCGTTCAATTCGGCGATGAAGGCGTCGTCGCAGAGCAATACGCTGACCTCCGCGTCTTCCTCGAAGCCCTCGCCCGCAGCCACCCGCTGCGCGATGCGCCGCAGCACGTCGCGCCGGCACAGCCCCTTAAGGGTGGACTGGTTCTGAACATCTACCTGAATCAATGACCCGCTCCTCCCGGCAAGGGGATGATGTTGTCGTCCTCGCGCTCCGACTTGGGGTCCGGATAGGAAATCCGGCCGTGCAGGTTCGACACCATACGCTGCGTGACGGTTTCCGCAATCACGTTGAGTTGACGCAGGGTCAGGTTGCAATCGTCGAATTGGCGGTCGGCGGCGCGGGCCGAGACGATCTTGTCTACGAATTCGCGCACGCGTTCTTCATTGGGATTCTTGATTGAACGCACGCCCGACTCGACGGCGTCACAGATCATGAGGATGGCGGTCTCGGGGCTCTGCGGCTTGGGCCCGGGGTATCGGAAGTCCTTCTCGTCCACGTCGCCGTGCTTGTCCTGTTTCTGCGCAAGGCTATAGAAGAAACCGATCAATGTGGTGCCGTGATGCTCGAGAATGCCGTCTACGATGGGCTTGGGCAACCGCGCCTCGCGGGCCATCTCGGCGCCCTGGGTGACGTGTGCGGCGATCGCGCGCGCGCTGAGCCGGGGCGACAGGTCGTCGTGAATATTGACGCCGGTCTGGTTTTCAATAAAGTACTCGGGGCGGCGCGACTTGCCGATATCGTGGTAATAGGCGCAGACGCGGGCCTTGAGGCCGTTGGCGCCGATGGCATCGGCCGCGGCTTCGGCGAGCTGGCCAAGCATCAGGCTGTGCGCGTAGGTGGCCGGCACCTTGATGGCCAGCTTGCTGAGGACTTCGTTGTTGAGGTCGGAGTACTCAAGCAATTGGATGTCGGTCGTAATGCCAAAGAGCCGCTCCAGCGGCGAAAGCAGCGCGGGCACCGCCATGATGCAGATGCCGCCGTTGAGGACCACCATCAGCATGCGCTGGAGCGCGGTGCTGCTGGTGGGCGAATCCATCGCGAGGGTAATGGCGCACATGGCGATGGCGCCGGCGAGCGTGGCCTTGAGCGAGGCGCCGGCCATGTCACTGCGGCGGCGAACATTGTAGATGCTGAAAACGCCCGCGAGAGACATGGCGAGGTGCACCACGAGCAGGCGCCAGTCGTAGCCGTATTGGGCGGAGACCAGCACGACACAGAGGCCGCTGATCATCGCCGCCATGCGCCCGTTGACCAGAATGGCGTAGAGGATGCCGCCCGCCGCGACCGGCAACACGAAGCCGCTCGGCTCGAAGTACCAGGCGATACGCCCAACGACCAGGGTCACGGTCAGAATCAGCAACGCGAGCAGGACATGGGTCCAGCGATTGGAGACGGCCTGCGAGGGGCGCAACATGTCGATGGAGCGGAAGAGGCCGACGATGACGAGCAGGACGATCAGCGTATGGGCCGCCGCACGGGCGAGTACGCGCCGGGACGGTTCCTGGTTTTTCTGCAGCAGGGCAAGATAGATGCGGGCATCTTCGCGGGACTGCTCGGTCCAGCGCCGGCCGCCTTCCTGGATGATCTCGCCGGCTTCGATACCGCGCATGACCGGGGCGACCGTCTCGCGCGCCTGTTCGCGCGCGCGCTCCGTCGCATATTCGTCTACGCGCAGCGTGTCGGTGAGCAGGGGCTGGGCCATCGCGAAGGCGGCTTCGTAGAGCTTGCCCCACTCCGTGGGCTCATCGGTGTCCTTTGCTGCGCGCTTGGCGGTGTCGCGAAGGCGCGCCGCGAGTTCTTCCTCGGCCGCGGCCGGGTCCGGCACGTCTGCGAGCACGAGGGTGCCGGCGTCGGGGGCGCGTTCGATTGGCCGCCCAGACACCACGATGATGGGCTTGCTGCCCCCGTCCGGCGGCAGACCGCTGCTGCGCACCCCCGTCGAAAGCACGTACTGCAGGCCTTCTTGCGCGAGGTCGGAAAGACGATCACCGTAGGAAAAGACCAGAGATCCCGTCTCGGCCACACCGACCACCGGTCGCGGGCTTTCTTCGGTCGTGTCGGCCGCCGCGGGCGCGAGTTCACGTTGGGGCAAGGAGGCGGTGTCCGGCGTCAGCCAGAGCGACAACAGCGCCGCATCCGGCATGCGTTCCCATTCGGGGTTCGACTTCAGTTCCGTGACGTACTTGGAGACCGCGTCGCGCGCGACAAGACCCGGCGATTCGGTGGCACCGCTCGCGCCGAGCGCCGCGCGCACGGCCTCGGTCACCCGTGGCCGCTGTTCTTCCACGCGCAGGATGCGCTCGGCCAGCAGCTTGGATTGGGCGTCAACCCGGGCGGTATCCACCCGGTGGTGTTCGGGCACCTTGGCCGCGGCATCGCGGCGGGCCTCGACGGTCTTCTGCAAATCCACGGACTCAAAGAAGAAAGATGCACGAATGTCTTCGCTGGCGACGACTTTCTTGATGTCATCGAAGGGCAAGGTCTGCCGCTTGGGTTCGCGGGTCATGGCGATGACCATGGCGACGGCGGCGATCACCACGGCGCCATAGCGCAGCCAGCGCCGGCGCTTTTCTGCCGGGCTCTCCACGGGGCGGGTGGCGAAGACCTTGGACTTGGTCTTCTTCTTCGTTTCCTTGCGTATGGCCATCAGGAGGTCTTTGCGGAACGCCGATTGATGCCGTCCGCCGGACCGGCGGGGCTTTCCTGGTCTTGTTCGTAGGCGTCGATAATCTGTTGCACCAGCGGGTTGCGGACCACGTCGCGGCGGTCAAGGCGAACGACGCCAATGCCGGGAATGCCGCTAAGAATCCGTTCGGCCTCGGCAAGCCCGGATCGGGCGTGCTTGGGCAGGTCCACCTGGGTAATGTCGCCGGTGACCACGGCGCGGGACTGCTGGCCGAGGCGGGTGAGGAACATGAGCATCTGGTCGGGCGTGGTGTTCTGCGCCTCGTCCAGGATGATGAAGGCGTTGTCCAGGGTGCGGCCGCGCATGAAGGCGAGCGGCGCCACCTCGATGCGCTGTTGCTCGATCAAGCGCTGGACCTTGTCCAGATCGACCATCGAATACAGCGCGTCATAGAGCGGACGGAGATAGGGGTCCACCTTGGCCTCCAGGTCGCCGGGGAGAAAGCCGAGGCTCTCGCCGGCTTCCACGGCGGGACGTGTCAGCACAATGCGCTGGACGCGCTTGCTCAGCAGTTCCGATACGGCCGCCGCCATCGCGAGGTAGGTCTTGCCCGTGCCCGCCGGCCCGATGACCAGCGTCATTTCGTTCTGGTGGATGGTGTCGAGGTACTCGCTTTGGCCATGGGTGCGCGGGCGAATCCGAAGATCCGTGCGCAGGGCCGCAGGTTGCTCGGTGAATACCTGTGCGCTGCCGCGGGTGTTTGCCTTGTCGCGGGCTTCGTTGAGGGCATAGGTCAGGTCGTCGGCGCTTGGCGTATGACCGCCACGCACGGCTTCGAGGAGGTCCGTGAGCAAGGCGCCCACGAGGCGGGCCTCGTCGTGCTCGCCGATGACGACAACTTTTGCACCCCGATCCACGATGCGCACCTGGGCTTCTTCCTGGATGCGCTTGCGCAACTCACCGTTCTTGCCAAGAAGCTTGAGGGCCTCTTCCTGGCTGTTCAGGACGATTTCGTGATTCAGTTCGGTTCCCAAGTGTGACTTGTGTCTCCTGTGCGTCCCACCAGTTTCTCGGCCTCCGCAACGGTGTCGGGAAATCCATCCAGGGTATAGACGGTCTCGCCATCCCGCACGCCACGGCTGATCTTGCGAATCGTTGCCTCGATTTCCAGTGGGTCGTCTTCCAGCCCCGCAACCTTTCGGCGGGTACGTTCCAGGTCGTGGTCCACGGCCTCGAGCGTCTCTTCCGCCGCCTGCACATTTGCCTTGTCTTCCAGGTGTCCCGCGTAGCGCGCCTCGAGATCGCGGCCCTTGGCATAGCCATAGGCCGCGGCGAACAGGAGCGCCGTCACCAACAGGTAAAAAAGCTTTCCCGTCCAGCCTGACATCCCGCAGTTCCTCCGGCGCTCCCCAAAAGCCTAGCGCAGGTTAAAAAAGGCGTCCCGTCCAAGATACGCCGCTTCGTCGCCGAGTTCTTCCTCGATGCGAAGCAGCTGGTTGTACTTTGCGATCCGGTCGCTGCGCGACGCCGAACCGGTCTTAATTTGACCGGCGTTCAGGGCCACCGCGATATCCGCGATGGTGGCGTCTTCGGTCTCGCCGCTCCGGTGTGAGATTACGGTGGTATAGCCCGCACGATGCGCCATCTGGCAGGCGTCGATCGTTTCGGTCAGGGTGCCAATCTGGTTGACCTTCACGAGAATGCTGTTGCCCACGCCCTCGCGAATGCCGCGGCTCAGGTATTCGGTGTTGGTGACGAAGAGGTCGTCGCCCACGAGCTGCACCTTGCCGCCGAGTTCCTGCGTCAGTCCGCCCCAGCCTTCCCAGTCGTTCTCGTCCAGGCCATCTTCGATTGAGATGATTGGGTACTTATCCGCGAGGTCCTTCCAGAAGGCGATCATATCGCTGGCCTTCAGGCCGGTCTTGCCTTCGGCACCGAGCGCGTAGGATCCGTCGTTGAAGAATTCGCTGGAAGCGGCGTCGATCGCGATGAAGAGATCTTCGCCGGCCTTGTAGCCCGCGTTCTTGATGGCTTCGAGAATCACCTCAATGGCCTCCGCGTTGGACTTGAGGTCCGGCGCGAAGCCGCCTTCGTCACCCACCGCGGTGTTTAGACCACGGCCACTGAGTACCTTCTTGAGGTGGTGAAACACTTCCGTGCCCATGCGCAGCCCTTCGGAAAAGGTGTCTGCACCGACCGGCATCACCATGAATTCCTGGATGTCGACGTTGTTGTCGGCATGCGATCCGCCGTTGAGAATGTTCATCATCGGCACGGGAAGCACGTGTGCGTTCACGCCGCCGACGTAGCGGTACAGGGGCAGTTCCAGTGCGGCGGCGGCCGCCTTGGCCGTGGCCAGGGAGACGCCGAGGATCGCGTTCGCGCCCAGCTTGCCCTTGTTCGGGGTCCCGTCCAGGGCGATTAGCGTCGCATCGACTTCGCGCTGCAGCAACGCGTCCATACCGAGGATTTCCTGGGCAATGGCGCCATTGACGTTGTCTACGGCCTGCTGTACGCCCTTCCCGAGGAATCGGCCGGCATCGCCATCGCGCAGTTCGACCGCTTCGTGTTCGCCGGTGGAAGCACCGGAAGGCACGGCGGCGCGGCCCATCACGCCAGAGGAAAGGTAAACATCCACTTCAACCGTCGGGTTGCCGCGCGAATCGATGATCTCACGGGCCTGCGTACCGGTAATTCGGGTCATTCGTAATTGGTCCTCGTCACGTAAGTCTACCCCAGCGCTGGCGGGCGCACAAGCCCCCGCGGCAGAGGGAGAAATCTAAGAATACTGATCTGAACACGCCTCCACACCACGATCCCCGAGAATGGTTCAGGTTGTGTGTGCTACGCGTGTGCTTGGAATCGGGGGCAGGCCACCCTGCGTGGCGGGCCGCCACCGCGATTAGAGAAATATGCGTACCCGGCTGCGTTTGCGCAGTTCGGCCACCCACTTCTCATAGCGTTCCAGCGCGTAGGCCTCGCGCAGTTTGGGTTCGATTTCGGTGCGCACTTGATCGAAAGTCGCCAGGCCGGCGTCGTCCTTTTCAACTGCGCGTAGAATCTGAAAGCCAAACTCCGTCTCCACCGGCGCACTGACCTCGCCCTCGGCGAGGGCGAAGACCGCCGAGTCCAGCGCGGGAACCAGGTCGCCGCGGTTGACCCAACCCATCACGCCACCGGAATCTGCATCGGGGCCTTCGGAGTAGGACTTGGCCAGTTCGCTGAAATCGGCGCCCAGCTCCGCCTCTTCGCGCAGGGCTTCGAGGCGGGCGCGCGTCTTCTCGCGCTCGGTGGCATCGTTGCCGGCGGGCAGGAAAATCCGTTGCACCCGCACCCGCTCGGGCCGGGAGAATTCGTCAATGTTGTCCTGATAATACTGGGCCATCTCACCTTCGGAGATGACAGCCTCCTGCGCAAAGAGCGCCCGCTTGCCGAGGCCCATGCGGATGGCCATGATCTGCTTGCGCATGCGCTCGCGGAAATCGCTCACCGTTTCGCCGGCATCGGTCAAGGCGGTGAGAAACTCGTCGTAGCTCGGGTACTGGCTCACGATGTTCTGGAGGCGCTCCTCGACCTCTTCGTTGGTCACGGTAACGCCAAAGAGCAGGGCCTCACGGTAAAGCACCTTGAACTCGACGGCCTGATCCAGCGCCTGCCGAATGGCCGCCTCGACTTCGTTGGCGGGCAGGGTCTGCAGGAGCGGCCCCACCTCGAACATCAGGTCGCTGCGGAGAATCACTTCCTTGTCCACGGTCGCGGCGATCGCGTCCACAATCTCGGCGGACACGCGCGGGGCCGCGATCAGGATCGCGGCGGCAAGGCAAAGACCCAGAAATGGCTTCATCGGATCGAATACTCCCCTAGTTTAAACGGGCGGAAGCATAGCATATAGTGCGAGAATTGCTCAAGAGTTGGGACCACTTCATGGTGCCCGTCTTGTCTCGAATTCCAAGCCGCGACTATACTTCCCACCCTTTCCTCTTTTCTTCGGAGTTTCCCGCTTGAGCCCACCCTTTGAGACACATACCCTGAGCGGCTGGGGCCGTATGGCCCCGGCGGAATGCCGGGTGTACCGGCCCGAGGACTACGCCGGGCTACAGGAAGCCGTGGCGCAGGTGACCGAGGGGACTTTGATCGCGCGGGGTCTGGGCCGGAGCTATGGCGATACTTCGGTGAATGGCGGTGGCGGGGTAATCGACCTGACCCGCCTGAACCGGATGATTTCTTTCGACGACGCCACGGGCGTGCTCGAGTGCGAGTGCGGGGTGAGCATCGCGGATATCCTGGATACCTTCGTGCCGCGGGGCTTTTTCCCGCCGGTGACCCCGGGGACGAAGTTCGTCACGGTGGGTGGTGCGATTGCCAATGACATCCACGGAAAGAACCACCACGGCGCGGGCACCTTCGGCCAGTTCGTGGAGTCCTTTGAACTGCTGACTCCCTCCGGCGCTATCCTGCATTGCAGCCGCGAGGAAAACGCCGACGTCTTCTGGGCGACCATGGGCGGCATTGGCTTGACCGGTTTTGTGTTGCGTGCGCGGGTTCGCCTGCAGCCGGTGCGTAGCGCCTGGATGCAGGTGGACTACCGCCGCTGCGCCAACCTCGACGATGCACTGGAATGGATGGCGGCGAGTGGTGAGACGCACCAGTACTCGGTGGCCTGGGTCGACTGTCTCGCCCGTGGCAAGAACCTGGGGCTGTCGGTGGTGATGGACGGCAACCATGCGGGCCCGGATCAGGTGCCTGCGAAGCACCGGGACCACCCGCTGCGCGCGCCGGATAAGCGAGAGAAGGTGGTGCCCTTTGACGCGCCGGGCTTTACGCTCAACCCCCTGAGCATCAAGGCCTTCAATACGGTCTATTATGCGGCGCATCCCACGCGCGAGGGGGCGATGGTCGATTACGACAGCTACTTCTATCCGCTGGACGTGGTGCACCACTGGAACCGGATGTACGGCAAGCGGGGCTTCGCGCAGTATCAGGCGACCTTGCCGCCGGAGAGCAAGGCGGGACTCATTCAATTGCTGGAACGCCTGAGCGCGACGCGCCGGGCCTCGTTCCTGGCGGTGCTGAAGTTCATGGGTGAGGGCAACCCGGGGCTGCTTTCGCACCCGATTAAGGGCTATACGTTGACACTGGACATCGCGAACAAGCCAGGTCTGATCGAATTCCTGCATGAGTTGGATCGCATTCTCCTCGATCACGGGGGACGCCTGTACCTGGCGAAGGATGTGGCGGCTACGGCGGCCACGCTCGCGGCGATGTATCCGCGGCTGGACGAATTCCGCGCGATCAAGGGCCGCCTGGATCCGGAAGGCCGGCTGTCTTCGAGCATGGCGCGGCGCCTCGGTATTGTGGAAAGATAGGGACACCATGGCGAACGAACAATATCTGGTAATCGCACGCAAGTGGCGCCCGCAACGCTTCGACGATGTCGTGGGGCAGGCGCATATTACGCGCACGCTGAAGAACGCGATCGCGTCGGGCCGCATCCACCACGCCTTCCTCTTCATCGGCTCGCGCGGTATCGGCAAGACGACGACGGCACGCATTCTGGCCAAGGCCTTGAACTGCCTGAACTCCGATTCCCCGACGCCGGAGCCCTGCGGGACCTGCGACAACTGCACTTCCATCGGCCGCGGCAACAACATGGACGTGATCGAGATCGACGGTGCCTCGAACAACGGCGTGGACGACGTGCGGGAGATTCGCGAGAACATCCGCATGGTCCCGAGCAATGGCCGCTACAAGGTGTATATCATCGACGAAGTGCACCAGCTCTCGGCGGGCGCCTTCAATGCCCTGCTCAAGACCCTGGAAGAACCGCCGCCGCACGCGGTCTTCGTATTGGCCACGACGGAAGCACACAAGATCCCCGCGACCATCGTGTCACGTTGCCAGCGCTATGACTTCCGCCGCGTTCCGGCGCAGGAGATCATTGCGCTGTTGACGAAGGTGCTCGATGCGGAGGGCCGCAAGGCGAGCGACGAGGCGCTCTTCGCGATCGCGCGCGCCGCCGAAGGCGGTATCCGCGATGCCGAATCGATCCTGGACGAGCTCATCACCTATTGCGATGGTGAGATCACGTTCACGGACGTGAACGATGTGCTCGGCCTCGTGGACTGGACCGTGCTGCACGAATTGACGGACAGCATCCACGCGCAGGACATCGGCAAGCAACTGACCCTGATCGAGCAGGTCGCGTCGGCGGGCAAGGACTTGTCTCAGTTCGTGGAGGAGCTGTTGCGCTACTACCGCAACCTGCTCATCTGCAAGACGGCCGACGCGCGCACCTTGTTGCATCTGCCTGACATTGAACTCGACGCGCTCGAGGAGCGCGCGGGCCGCTATTCGCTCAATGAAATCATCCGCATGGTGGAGCAGTTCGCGGAGTTGAACAAGGGCTTTGACTCCCAGCTTGCGCAGCGCATTGCGCTGGAAGCGCTGCTGATTCGCCTGTCGAAGGTTGGTGCCGACGTGTCGCTGGATTCGGTGCTGGACAAGCTGACGCTGCTTGCGGAACAGGGCCCGGCACCTGCCGCGCCCGCACGGCCTGCGGCCGCCGCAGCGAAGGTGAAAGCGCCGGAAGTGCCTGCAGGACCGGCCGCGGCGGCCAAGCCGGAAGCGCCACCGGACCCTCCTGAGGCCGCTCCGGAACGCCGCGCGCAACCGGAACCGGCCCCGGCCGAGCGCGCGACGGTCACGCCTGACAACCTGCGGGCGATGTGGGACCGTATCGTGCAGGAAGCCACAAAGAGCACCCTGAGTCTCGGGGTGTGGCTGGGTGCCGCAACCCCGGAATCGATCGAGGGCGACACTGTGGTGCTGCACTTCGGCGCGCAGAGTGGTAAGGCTTACGCATTCCTGGGCAAGCCGGAGTCCCGGGAAGCGCTGGAAGCGGCATTGCAGGCCAGCACCGACAATCTTCGCACTTACCGGACAGTATTGGTGGAAGCCCCTTCGGAGACGCCGGAGACGGAGCCGGAACCGGACCTACCCATTTACCGCGGGGTGGATCCGCAGGCGGCCCGGGCGGCCCTGGACGACCCCGGGGTACAGGCCGTGCTGAACGTATTCAAGGGACGTATTGCCAAGATCGTTCCCGCAGCGGCGGAATCGAAGGATTCCTAGGCCGGGGGCATGGGGCCCAAATCAGCTGCTGCCGAGCGGCTGGCCACCTTCATCCGGCAGGCCACCTTCCGCGTAGCGTACGATGCCAGACGCATCCACCCGGAAATAACGGTGACCCGTCACGCCGTCGGTGATCGGACAGATGACCGGTGGTCAGGATCGGCTGCTCCGGCTCGCGCTGGCGCACGTCGGACAACTCCCCTGAATCAGGGCCGAACAGCGTCGCGGCGCGAATAGCACAGCC
>JAUIKJ010000418.1 GCA_030430835.1 Candidatus Hydrogenedentota bacterium | reverse complement strand
ATGTCGAAGTAGTCGCGGTGGTATTCGACGAGGTCGTCGCCGTTGAAGCGGATGACGGAGTTGCCGATGAGCGACACGGGGCGGCCGCCGTTGAGGCCGCTGGCGCGGAGGTGCATGGTCCAGCAAACGACGTGCTGATCGCCTTCACAGACTTCGTTGGAGAAGTCGAAGCGGATTTCTTCCACGTTCAGGTACATCCGCGCGTAGTAGCGCTTGAGATCGGGCAGACCGTCGATCTCGCCGAGGGGATCCTCGAAGCGCACATCGGGCGCGTAGAAGCCATCGAGGATCTCGATGTTGTCGCGGGTCAGGCCATTGAAGGCGTCGCGGATGGCCTGCGAGCGCGGGGTCATTGGGTGCCGCCCTCCGGCGATGGTGAAATGTAGGGCGTCGGGTCGACGAGTTTGTCGGCCACGCGCACCTCGTAATGCACGTGCGGTGTGGAGGCGTTGCCCGTCGCGCCGAGCCGTCCGATGGTCGCCTGCTTGCGGACGACGTCGCCCACGGCCACATCAATTCGATCGAGGTGGCCGTAGGCCGTCGCGACGCCCGCGCCATGATCAACGACCACGAGCTTGCCGTAGCCGCGCATGATCCCGGCGAAACTGACGGTGCCGGGTGCAGTGGCCACGACGGGCGCGCCGCGCGGTGCCTTGATATCGATGCCGCGATGGAAGCGGGAGCGCCCCCGGCGCACGCCGTAGGGCGAGATCACCTTGAGTTCGGGATGTTTGATGGGCCAGCCGGAGGGTGTGGCAGCACGTTCAGACACCGCCGCCCGTTCCTGCTCGGCGAGGGTGGGCGGCTCCAGGCCCCGGCTGCTGGCGCCACTGCGCGGCACAGGCCGGAACTGCATCACCCCGCCGCCACTCGAAGTGGCGCAGCCACTGCCCAGCGCCGCGAAGAGCAGGAGCACTGCCAGGGCAACCACGGCCGGGCGCATCGGAATTAGCCCGCCACCGCGGTGCGCTGCTTCTCGTCGCGCCGGCGGTCTTCGAATCGCAGCAAGGCCTTGCGCACCCGAATGCTCTTGGGCGTGACTTCCACCAGTTCGTCGGGCGCAATCCATTCCAAGGCGGAATCCAGCGTCAACGTGCGCGGCACGTCGAGCGCGGAACTGTGGTCCTTGCCCGAGGCGCGGTGATTGGTCAGGGCCTTGCGCTTGGTCGGCTTGCAGGGCAGGTCGCCCGGCCGTGAGCACTCGCCCACGATCATGCCCTCGTACACGGGCGTCATCGAACTGACGAAAAGGGTACCGCGCTGTTGCAGGTTCTCCAGGCTGTAGGTCGTCGCTTCGCCCGCTTCGAGGCTCACCATGGATCCATGGTTGCGCGTCGGAATATCGCCGGCGAAGGGGCCGTAGCCCACAAAGCGCGCCGCCATGATGCCGAGGCCGCGGGTATCGGTCAGGAACTCGCCGCGGTACCCGATCAGCCCGCGCGTCGGAATACTGAACTCAAGGCGGACGAGCCCCTGTCCCGGGTTGTGCATGTGGCGCAACTGGCCCTTGCGCTGGGTGATCTTCTCAATCACGGTGCCCTGGTACTCGCCCGGCACATCCAGGGTCAGCTCTTCCATCGGCTCCATAAGCCGGCCTTCTTCATCGCGGCGCGTAATGATCTCCGGCGGCGACACGCACAGTTCCATGCCTTCGCGGCGCATCTCTTCAATGAGGATCGCCAGGTGCAGTTCTCCGCGCCCGGACACCTTCACGCCATCGCTGCGCTCCGCTTCTTCCACGCGCAGGGCAACATTCACGCGCAGTTCCTTGTCCAGGCGCGCGCGGATCTGGCGCAGCGTGGCCGCAGATCCCTCGCGTCCCGCGAAGGGGCTGCTGTTCACGCAGAAAAGCATGGAAACCGTGGGCTGCTCGATCTCGAGCGGACGCAGCACGACGTCCTTCACGCCCACCGCGCAAATCGTATCGCCGATGTCGAGGTCCTTCGGACCGGCAATGGTGATGATATCGCCGGCGCCGCCCTCCTCCACGGGCACACTCTCCAGACCGCGGGTGGCCCAGAGGTAACCTACCTTCTCCTGAGTCGTTCCGACGACTTCCCACGCACGCGGCTCGTCCTCCCGGCCATGCGGGTGCGGATGGTGGGCATGCTCGTCGGTCTGCGCCACCTCCGGATTCTTCCAGGCCGTGGAAATGCGCTGGATCTGCTGGCCCGCCTTCAGGTGCCCCTGAATCACACGACCCGTGCCGGTACGGCCGATATGGTCGTTCCAGCCGATGGAGGTGATCTGCATCAAGAAGGGGGCGTCCGGATCCCCCGCGGGCGGCGGTACGTGTTCCACGATGGTTTCGAAGAGCGCCTGCATGCCCTCGTGCTTGTCGGCCTCCAGATCGCGCACCAGCCAGCCGGCCAGTCCCGAACCGTAAAGCACCGGAAAATCGCACTGCT
>JAUIKJ010000032.1 GCA_030430835.1 Candidatus Hydrogenedentota bacterium | reverse complement strand
TTCAAAGCACGGGAATACGTCCGAGGGGTTTTCGGCGTCGTGGTCTCGTTCGAGGCAGGGGTGTCCATGGCCGGGGCTTGACTACTCCGCCACCGCCTGGAGCTTCCAGGCGTCAAAAGCGACTTCGCTGGGATAGCCGGCGTCGCTCTCCAAGCTTCGTGTTACGATCCGCACCGAGCTGCTGTCGCCGGAATTAAAGGTGACCACGCCATGCTGCCAGGCCTTGTCTGCTCCCAGTTCGGCGCTGCCCAACAATTTCCAAGAGGCGCCATCCTTGGCATGAACCTCGACCACGCACCGGTACTTGCCGCCGGTATGCGCGACACAACGAAACTCGTAGTCGGTGCCGCTCGCCACTTCGGCCTCCACGCCGAAGAGACCCTCGACAGGATCCTCCTGGTCGCTTTCGGTCCAGCGTTGCTGCGCGCAGGTCGTGCCTACGGGCGCAATCATCCAGGGAACCACGCTTGAGTGTCCGAAGCGGGCACCGGGAGCCGTAAAGGGGCCGCGCGGCGCGGGCTCGCCCGGTACCCAAGTCTCGAACGAACCATTGAGAATCAGGTTCTCGCCGTCCGCTTCAGGCTCCGGCCACGATGCAGGTCCCTGTTCACTGAGCCTCCACTCGTCCCAGGATACCTCTACGGTGCTTTCCGCCGGAATGGCGTCGTAGTGCGCCGTCACAATTCGGACCGAATCGAACTCGCCAGGAGAGAAGCGCGCCTGCACCCGCTGCCAGTTGCCGTCGCCCATAACCTCTACCCAGTTCAATGCAACGTGGTTCAGCGGGGCGCCGGGCTCGCTGTCTGCGTATACCTCGATAGTCGCCGAGATCCCATCGGCCGCCCGGAACGCGGCGGAGAAAGTGTATTCCTGCATGGGGGTCAGATTTTCCAGCCGCACGCCGAACAGGCGTTGAGGCGCCCATCGGCTGTCCTTCTCCGTCCAGGTCTGGCGAATCGCGATGAGTCCATCCGCGGCACCATTACTGTCCCGCTCAATCGTTGAGCCCGATTGCGGGATGAGTACGACTTCCGACGCCGGCGCGGGTGCGCCGGCCCACCACGTCTCGAAGGCATCATGCGGTATCAGGGACGCGCCAGCGACTTCACTGATCGGCGTGACCGAGATCAGTTCCATGTGCCCGGGCGCGGGCAGGCCGTTGGCACCCTGGTCGCCGCCCATCCCGCAACCGCACAACACCCCGAGGAGTAGCGGGGCCATCCAGTGTCCAATGCGTGCGCAGGCTCCGTGCGGGTCTGCGTTCTTCCGTTTCAAATTCATTCGGCTACTTCGGTTCCTGCGGTCTCGTTCTACGGTTTCTGCGCCGTGCTCCGGTTGTACAGCGTGTTCGCGAACCGGAGCAGGGCATTATAAACACCCGGCATGCGCCGGCCCAGTGTGGCCTCCGCGGCAATGTTCAGTCCGCGAAGTGCTTCCTTGAAGCCCGTGTGCCGCTGGCCTCGCGCCTCGGCGTCAAGCCACAGCGCAATGGTATCAAGAAACGGCGGCACGGACGGAAGCGCGGCATAGTGCGTTTGCTCCGGTGCAACAGCATGGGCCTGGACATAGTCGGCCAGTTCCTCCGCACCGCGCTGGCCCGAGGGGGTGGTCTCCGGCAACACGCGATAGAAAGCATGCGTGATGAGCCAGGCCCAATAATCCTTCCAGCGCCCCAGGCGCCCATCAAGATCCTCCGCCGCCAACCACGCGCGCAGGGTATGGGCATCGTCCCCCGGACCGGTAAATTCGTAGGCAATGCCCTTGTGGGACAACAGGCTGTCGCCCAGCATGTACACGGGTTTCCCGCGCATCAGCGCCTCGAAGAGCACCGTGCTGTTCACGGCCGCCACCCGATCCGCGACCGCCAGCGCATCGTCCAGCGCCACCTCGCAGGTCCATTTCCCAAGCGATCCCACGACCTCGGCATAGCGGGCCGGGGAATCGGGACTCATCGGGTGGTGCTTACCCAACAAAAACACGCTGCCATCCTTTGGGAGTTGCGCGCAGAACCAGGCCAAGGCCTCGCGGCAACCGCCGAAGTGCGGCGCAAACAACAGGTTCTGCGCGTCGCGGTCCACCTGTCCCGCGAAGAGCAGCACCTGCTGGCCGGGGCGAATCCCCAGGCGCTGCCGAAGGCGCGCCGCATCCTGGGACTCCGGCTGATCCCACCACGTACGCCCCGCTGCGAGACACGCTGCCGTCGCGCGCGCGGCCACGGCAAGCCCGCGTGCCTGTTCTTCAACGGTGGTCCAGCGCCATTCGGTTGACCGCGCGATCCCCGTGTCCGCGAGCACCCCTTCGGCGTCCACCTGAATCGCACCGTGCAGGGGCGCGCGTTCGATGTAGTGCACGGGACACCCCGCGGCACGGCACAAGTCCCGGAGGATCAATTCCTGCGGATGGTGCCCGTTCCAGATCAGGGTCATCACGGGCCGCGCCTCGCGCAGCGCCGCGCCGTAGAACTGCTCGAAGAAGGCGGCGGCCGTTTCGCGCCCTGCGCGCGTCGGCCTATCGTCCGCCGGACCATTCCACAGCGCTTCGCGTGCAAGGTAGGGGGCGGGGGGGAGCTGCGGCGCCGGTGCGCGCCACGCGTGCCAGCCGCGATCCGGCGCCCACACGGGGGCCTCGGAGAAGCCATTGGGCGCGCGCAATACCGGTACGTCTACCCCTGCATCGGGCCAGCAGTGCGCCGTCAGCATCAGTTCAAGGCCCCGCGCACGCAGGGCGTGCCGCAGCTGCACCCAGAACGCGGCCTGATCCCGATCGAGGCGGCCCCGGACATGGGCGAGCACGCGTGGCGCCGTATCGGATAGGCTGGTAATTTCCATGGAATCTCGGTTGCTGCTTCCGGGACAGATCGCATTCGGCCGGCCGGTCGCATCGCTGCGCGGCGGGCACGAAATCGGTACCGGCAGTATATGGACGCGGTGGCGTTCCGCGCAAACCACCCGGTAGCGGTGCAGCGTTGGAAGCTATTACAAGTTCATGACTTACGTCGCGGGTGGGCCCTGGTTTGGCCCAGGGCGGCCACGGCCGCGTTGATGCCTGGAGATTGCTCTGCTAGCATCCCGCCATGCATTTTCCAACCCGGCGCTTTGCCCCAATCCTTCTGCTCATTCTTGCGGCGTGTGGCGCGCCGAAACCCCACGTTGATACGCAGGACGCCGGACCGCTGCTGCGCCGCGGCCCCGTGCCCGATCAACCCGATGTGCTCATCTACCTGATCGACACGCTGCGCAAGGACCACCTCGGCTGTTACCACTATCCCCTCGAGACGTCACCGGCGATCGATGCATTCGCCGAGCAGGCCTCGATATTCTCGGACATGATCCCCATGTCTTCGTGGACCCGCCCCTCCGTGGCATCGATGCTCACGGGTACCCTGGACTACACGCATCGCGCCATACGCGCCGAGGATCATTTGCGCGAAGGCCTGCCCTCCCTCGCCCGCGCCCTCGAAGCGGCCGGCTGGGACACCGCCTCGATTGTGACCAACCCGGCCGTGGGCAGTCTCTTCGGCTTTGGCAAGGATTTTCAATACCACGCGGACCTGTGGCAGAAGTATCAGCCGGTGGGTTGGGAGGCCGATGTGGAGGCGGTAGATACGGCCATCGCACGCATCGCCGAGGCCGCGGATCGTCCGCAGTTCATTTATCTGCACACCATGGCACCGCACCGGGACTATGCGCCGCCGGAAGCGTACCGCGATCGCTTCATGCCGGAACGATTCGTGGGCACCCGTTCCCAGGTCAACATCATGAAAGACATGGCGCTCTACGACGCCGAGATTCGTTTCTCGGACGATCAGTTTGCCCGGGTCATCGACGCGCTCAAGCGGACGGGGCGCTACGACAACGCCCTCATCGTCCTCCTTTCGGACCACGGCGAGCAGTTCATGGAGCACGGGGAACTCGCCCATGCCGCGTCGTTGCACTTCGCCGAGATGGGCGTGCCCTTCATCGTGAAACTGCCGGGAAACCGGCGCAGCGATCAGGACATCCGGTACACGGTACAGATGGCCGATGTGGCCCCGACCATCCTCGACGCCCTCGGCCTGGCGATCCCCGCGGGCATGGAGGGGCGCTCCCTGATGCCGCTCATCACCCTGGAAGGCAGCTTCCCGCCCCAGCCCGCCGTGTCGCGCCTTTACTTCGGCGAGAAGCGCTATTACATGGCGCAGACGCAATGGCTGAAGTACATCTTCGATGCGACCCGGGGGGAAGGAAGCTGGTACGACATCATCCAGGACGAAAGGGAACGTGACCCACGGCGAACGCCACCGGAGGACGGCGAGGCGCTCAAGGCGCACGCCGACGCCTTCGCCGCCCATCCCATTGCGGAGGGGGACGCCGCCGCGGCACCCTTGACGGGAAAGCAGCGCGACGTGCTCGACGCCCTGGGATACCTCTAGCGCGTCTGCCAGGATGCGTCGACGTCGCGCTCCCATTCATGCAGCGCGGCAGACAACGCGGCGGTCGTCTCCGGATGCGCCGCAGCGACATCCTGCGTCTCTCCAATATCAGCGGCAAGATCGTAGAGTTCCGCGATATCGCGGCGAACCACCAGTTTCCAGGAACCCCGCCGAACGGCCTTCTCGTCGTCCATCCGCCAGAACAGGTCGCGCTCGGGGAGCGGCGCATCTCGGAAGAGCGTGGGGGAGAGTTCGACTCCGTCGACCGCGGCCGGGACGGCGGCGTCGGCGAGTGGCAGAAGGGTCGGAAGCAGGTCCATAGTCATCGCCGGGGTGTCTACGGTTTTCCCTGCGGGTATGCGGTCCGGCCACCATGCAATCGCGGGCACGCGGTGGCCGCCTTCCCATACCTCGGTTTTTTCGCCCCGGTATGGCCCGTTGCTGGAAATCTCGCCCTGAAATTGTCCGTCGTAGCTCAGATACCCGCCGTTGTCGGAGAGAAAGAACACCAGCGTGTCCTTCGCCAGACCGAGACGGCGAATCGCCCGCATGATCTGACCGACGCTCTCATCGAGCGATTCGACCATGGCCTGAACCACCGGCTTGACCGCACCCTCGGGATGCGGGCCGAGCTTCTTGAGATTCCAGTAATCCGTTCCCGCCCTGCGGTGCGCCGCCTCCCCCGGTGCCTGCCAGGGAAAGTGGATTGCAAGGTGGGCGACATACAGGAAGAAAGGACGATCGCGGTGCCGTTCCATGAATGCCACACTGTGCTGCGTGATCACCTCGGTGGTGTAGCCGCGCTCCATCGTAATGGTGTCGTTGTGGTACCAGTCTTCGTTGCCCGAACGGTCGATGTGCGAAATGTAATCGCCATCACCGGTGAGCAGCCCCCGGAAATCCTCAAAGCCGAAATTCCCTGGCAAGTGTGGAGCCCGATAGCCCAGGTGCCACTTGCCGTACATTGCCGTTGCATAGCCCGCGTCCCGCAGCAGCTTCGGCAGCGTCGGCTGCGCCGGCGGCAGGCCTATCGCGGGCGACTTTGCGGACAACGCGCTCTCGAAGGGAATCCCAAAGCGATTCTGATAACAGCCAGTCAGAAGCGCCGCGCGCGTCGGGGAGCACATGGGGCCGTTCGCATGGAAGTCGGTGAAGCGCATTCCTTCGCGTGCGAGTTGATCAATGTTGGGCGTGCGATTGACCGGATGCCCATAGCATCCGAGATCGCCGTAGCCGAGATCATCCGCGAGGATGACAACAATGTTCGGCGTGCGCGATTCCGCCGCGGTCGATCTTCCAGCGATGATCAGGCCGACGACACATACCGCCACCCGGATAGCAAATCGAAACTTCACGGCTTCCGTCTCCTTCGCGCGATGCCGGTACAACATACCCCGGGCAACGGCGTCTCGCAAGTCGGCGGATGCCCCCGCCCACGGAATCGAACCCGAACGGGTGAATTCGGTAGACTTTCCGTCTCACCTTGGGCGGGATTCACTTCGTAGGCATGTGCGAGAACAAGACAACCGTGGGAAACCGCGGCCGGCGTATGTTGACGGCGGCCTTCTGGCTGGCCTGCGCGATCCCGGTCGTGTTTATCGGGGCGCTGGCACTGGAGATGTTTCTGCGTGCTCGGGTCGCCGAGATTCAGTCGGCACCCAAGTACGAAAAGAACCGCACGTTGGCGACAAAGATCCATCCGGAGTTGACGGTTCTACCGCCCGCATTGAGTTGGGCGGAATTCGCGCCCCATCCGCCCCGCGCCGCGTCGTGGGAAATCCCCCGGGCGGAGGAGTCGCCGGCACAGCGGCAGGCGCGAATTGCCTTGCTCCCTTCACTGACCCCGGAAGAGCGCTATCGTCTCGCGATGGCGCATGGCCTGGCCATTCTCGATTGCACCGCCAGCGGCCATGTCAACGCGATTCATGCCAACGACAAGCTGCGCAGCCTGATGCTCCGAGGCGTCGCCTCCCGGTCACAATTGGATTCGGGCGCGGGATACACCTGGGCGGCCCGATGGGACCTGGCCGAGTTTCTGGACAAGCCGTGGCACGACCGGGAATATGACTTGGTCACCGTGCCGTGCTCCGTCGCGGATCAGGTGCAGGCGGCACGAGATACGGGGCAGGTGCAGGTGCAGCGCTTTGAATCCAATCCGGCGGAGTACCCAGAATTCGCTTTTGACGCCTACGTCGTCGCGAGCGAATCCGGTGAGGACGTCTTCGTCGCGCTGGATCTGGGGCGCTGGTATCACCTGGGCACCCAGTTTCGCGTGCAGCGCACCTGGCAGGACTTCGATCTCGACGAGCGGTGGATCATTCACGACTTCCAATACAAGCCCAATCGGCATTTCAGTGATGCGCTCGTGACCAACCGCTTCGGCTACCGTGGTGCGGATCCTGTTGTCCCCAAGCCTTCTGGGGTCTTTCGCATCGTCTGCATCGGCGGTTCCACCACCTACGATGGCGACTGGGACAACACCAGTTACCCCGCCTTCCTCGAACAGGAGTTGCGCGCGGCCTTTCCTGGCCACCCAATTGAAGTGATCAACGCCGGGGTCCAGGGGCTGCGTACCCGTAGTCAACTGCTGCACCTGCCAAACTTCCTCGAGATGCAGCCGGACCTGGTTATCGGCTATCTCGGGGTGAACGATCTGATCCACGACATAGAGAAGCCCGTCGCCTTTCCCGTGTCGGCCGAAGGGCCACCCTCCGTGTTCAAGGAGCTATCGCGTTGCGTCGCCCGCCGCAACGCATGGTTCTTTGATGCATCGGTCGCGGACTACTATCGTGACCAGTTCCAGCAGCTGACAATCAACAATGTCGAGTCCTTGCGCCGTATCTTCGCCGCGCAGGGGATCCGCTTTGCACTGGCGAGTATCGCGACGCCGAACGAGGAGCGCGTTTCCAGAGAGGTCAGCGACTACATCGAGTTTCGATCCGGCTGGGCCGCCGACTTTCATGCCCGTGCATCGCGTGTGCTCAACGATGTGCTTCGCGCATATTGTGCGCGTGAACGCTTGCTCTACATTCCCTTTGACGAGAACTTCGAGCAATACGAACTCATGACCGACTGGTGCCACATCAATGACGAGGGCAACCGGGTGAAAGCACGGGTATTTGCCCTGGCCCTCCACGACTTTGTCGCGGGTGCGCTGGGGGCCAGGAACGCAGTACAAACTTCGGCTGCCACGGACTAGCACGGCGCATCGATGTCTTTGAATGCCTTCGCGCTTCGCCTGCGGAACGGTGTGCGCTGGGCTGTTCGCCGTGGCACCAACATGGGAGCTTGTAGCATGAGGTCGATGCAAACGGCCCTGATCGTCTCCGCGCTGCTCGCGGCAAGCGCAGCGGCTCTCGAAAAGGGGGGCCTGGTCCTCCGCTTCGAGGAAAATTTCGAGTCGGGCTTGGGCAACTGGGAGATGCTGGATCCGGAAAGCTGGCGGATCGAGGAAGATGCCGAGACCGGGAATGGCGTGCTCTCCTTGTTTCGCGGCGGGGGCGTAGCACGCACGTTTTTCGCGCCGCGCTCCGTTGCGATGATCCGCGGCTTGGAGGTCGGCGACTTCATACTCGAAGCGCGCATGCGACACCGCGGCAAGCAATACGCCCATCAGGATCTCTGCGTCGTCTTTAATGCAATGAGCGACTACCAGTTCTACTACGCGCATTTCGCACCCGTGGCCGACGATGGCGCAAACACCATCTTCCTCGTGGACAATGCAGATCGCCAATCGATCGCCACGGATCGAAACGATGGCATCACCTGGGGGGAGGCCTGGCACGATGTGCGCATCGTTCGCGATGTGACGATCGGCACCATCGCGGTCTATTTCGATGACATGGACACCCCGGTCATGGTGGCCGAAGACCGGCGCTTTGCACAGGGGGGCATCGGCCTCGGCAGTTTCAATGACACCGGCTGCTTCGACGATGTGCGCATCTGGACCCGCCCGGATGCGTCGGCGCGTACAGGCCAGACGCCGCTCATCGACGACAGTAACCGTGCTGGTCTTGCGGTGCCCGAGTAGCGGTATTGATTCGTCGGGGATCGTGTAGCAACCGCGCAGGCGGCAGGAAGAAAGGCGCTATTGCCCGGAAGTCCCCGTGCCGGAAGAGGCACCGGATTCAGCGGCTCTGGCGCAGCGCCCGGACCGGCCTATGATGGGCGACGGCAGACGAAAAACTCGTAGGCGTAGTGTTCGCCATACTCTTCGTGCATTCGGGGTTCTTCGGCCACGGCGGCGAGCGCCCTGAGCGCTTCCGGGTCGTTCGGGTACTTCGCGCGAAGTTCCTCAATTCGTGTGCCCATTGGCGTGTAAAAGTCGGTCCACCAAGCCGCGTCGGGAACCGTAAAGTGCCCTTCCAGCGCGAGGCCGGCGTCCGCGATCTGTTGTAGCGTATCCGACACGCGACCCATCGCGGGGTAGTCTTCCACGAAGATCGCGCGTACCGCCGCGGGCGGATCCGGGGTGCGCCACACCGCATCCGTAAAGGCAAGGTAGCCACCGGGCCGAAGTAGCGCCCAACACATCGGCAGCGCGCGCGCCATCCCGAGGTTGTAGAGCGCACCCTCGGACCAGAGCAGATCGAAGCTCGCCGGGGCATAGGACAATGCACCAAAGTCTTCGACCTCCGGCCGGATTCGATCGCCTAACCCAGCCTCCGCTACGGTTTCGTTCAGGCGTGCGATGTTCGGCGCATGGAGATCCACAGCGGTGATCGTGCCCGTGGTGTTGGCGGCCAAGACAAGGGTCTGCGCACCCACGCCGCAGCCAAGGTCCAGGATCGCGGGCGCGGCCACAAGGTCCCGGCACAGCGAGAGCGCCTGAAGGGTACAGGCTCGGCTGCCGGGACCCTGTCGCGGCAAGCCTTCGAAGACCTCATGGAAGACTTCCATGCTGCGTGCACTGTGATTCGCGGACATTGCATCTCTTTCCCGGGCGGGATGGGGTGGAGTCATGTTAAAAGCATGCGATGGCCTGCGCCCCTTCGCATGCTGCCGACCTTTGCATGCGGCCGGCCTAGTTGTCAATGACCACTTTGCCCATGCCCTGGCCACTTTCCAGCCGTGCATGCGCCGCCTCCGCCTGATCCAGCGTGTAGTGTTCGGTATCGAGCACGGGCCGGAGCGCACCCGCATCCACAATACCCGCGAGCCTGGCGAGGATCGCATGGTGTGCCGCGCGCCCGACCTGGTGCAGCATGGGGATCAGCATGAACACAACGTGCAAAGACAAGCCCTTGAAGTGCGCCACGCTCAGGTCGAGTTCACAGGTCGATACGGTCGATACGACCTGACCGTTCAGCGCCGCGGCCTCGAAGGAATTCGTCATGTTCGTGCCGCCCACCGAGTCGAAGACCACGTCGAAACCGCGGCCACCGGTACACCGCGCCACATAGTCTTCCACCCGCTCGGTCCTGTAGTTGATTGGCCGCGCTCCGAGTTCTTCTATCAGCGCCAACTGCCGCTCGCCGCCGCCAGTCGAATAGACCTCGGCACCCAAATGAGCGGCGAGTTGCAGGGCCACGTGCCCCACACCACCGGAGCCGCCATGGACCAGGACCGTTTGATTCGCCCCTACGCCCGCGCGCATCAATCCTTCGTAGGCCGTGATGCCGACCAGCGGCAGGGCCGCGGCTTCGCGCATGGATAGCGTGGCGGGCTTGTGCGCAATCAGATCGGCATCGGCCAGAATGTACTCCGCCAGGGTGCCAGGTAGATCCGCCAGCCCGCCGGCGCAGCCATAGACCGCGTCGCCCACGCTATACCCGTCCACACCCTCGCCAACAGCCTCAATCGTTCCGGCGAAATCCATGCCAAGGATCGCGGGAAGCTTTGGGGAGAGGGGCAGCGCTTCCCCGGCCCGCCGGATCTTCGTGTCGACCGTGTTGACACTCGATGCCGCAATCTTGACCAGAACATGGCCCGCACGCAGCGTTGGCTTCTCAATCTCTCCGGCCTCGAAGACCGAGTTTTCTCCATAGGAACGAACGAGCATTGCTTTCATGATCTTCTCCTTGTTGTGCGCCGGGTGGCGTGTGTGTCTAATGGGGTCCGCCACGCAGGCCTATTCGCCCGGTGCAATCTCGAAGGGGCCGTCGGTGCGCACATAGACGAGGGACTCGCCATCGGGGGACGTCTGTATCGAATGTGTGGCGCCATCGCGTGAGCCGAAGTAACTGCCGGGGTCCAGGATCTGGATCGTCTCCCCCTGTGCATAGTGAACTGCACCGCCAATCACGACGGCCCGAAAGGACCTGCCCGGACTTTCGATGGAAAGTCTCGCGCCGGCAGGCAACTTGAGGAGGGTGCCATTCAGTTCGCCCGCCGCACGGTGCCCCCAGAGCATCGCCGCTTGCGGCGCGTCCGCTCCCGTGACGCGGATCCATTCGAGGTCGGCGGCGTCTTGCCATACCACGTTCGTGCGGTGCAGGTTGATGGGGCGTTCACCGCTGTCGAAAGCCTCCTCCGAAGGCTGGACCAGGTACGGCCCCGCCTCGATTTCGATGTAGGCCAGGGTGTCTGCGCCTTCGGCTGCGGTAATGTGAACCTCGCCACGCGGTTGGGTCCAGAAGGATCCCGCAGGCATCCACAGGGCCGCCGCCTCGGGATCATCGTTGTGGATCAGGCCGCGAATTACGATGCCGCGGTAGGAGACGTTGTGTATATGCGGCGGCGATGCGAAACCATCGGAGGGCTTCAGAAGGAAGCCCGTTGCGCCGCTTCCATTGCGGTCGCCCCAGAGGGTGCCCGCCTTGGGCGCCAGGTCGCCGCGCTTCGGATTGAGATGGGTCCACGCGACCTCGGAATGCTGGACCACTTCGATCCCGGACGTCTCGTCGGCCGCCGCGTCTGCGCCGAAGCCGGAACGGGCGATCAGCAGCGCGCATAGAACAATCTCGCGCAGGTGGCTGCGATCTGCAGTCGGTCGATGGTGCGGGTGGGGATGCTCGAATCGTAGGCGTGTGCGGGTCATCATCATGCGCTCCAAGGGTTGGCCGTGGACCGCGTGGCCCCGGCGTTGTTTCGTGGTTGCGGATTTGGTGTATGCTAGAGCGTAAGCCTTTGTTGCTACAAGTACTTACAAAAAATTTAGGTACTTACAAATTGGGTACCAATGGAAAAATAAGGCATATGAGCGAAGAAAATGGCTACGGACATCCCTATGGGTGTTCGGTGGAAGCGACCCTGTCCGTAATTGGGGGGCGATGGAAGTCGATAATCATCTTCCTGCTGCTGCAGAACGAGGTCCTGCGCTTCGGCGAACTGCGCCGCAAGATCGAGGGCATCACCCAGCGGATGTTGACGAACCAGCTGCGCGAGTTGGAAGCCGACAGGATTATCGATCGCACGGTCTATGCGGAAGTGCCGCCACGGGTGGAGTACACGCTAACCGACTACGGCCGGAGCCTCGAACCCATCATGCTCGCAATGCGCGACTGGGGTGCCGAGCACATGCATGTCGCCCAGGCGGAGGAAGACACCGAAGACTGATCCCCGCGTATCGGGGCGGGAGAAGTGAATCTGCCGGCGTCGCTGGGATTCAATGGGCGAGCCACGTGTACATGACCAACGCGTCCACGTATCCCTGATTCGGATGGTGGAGCGACCTTAGCAAACCTCCGGCCGTGCTGAGGACACCGGCCGTGGCCGGCGGATCAGCGAGCAGGTATACACATCCCTCCCCGGGACAGTCGGTGCTTTGCGAATCAGTTGGAACCCATGCCGCTCGTAGTAGGGAATATTGATCGGGTTGTGGGTCTGGACGTACACCGGCAAGCCATCCGCATCCGTGCGATCCAGAACCCGCCGGAGCAAGGCACCACCAATACCCCGGCCGTGAGCGCCGGGGTCCACGCCGATGGTGTTCAACTCCCACGCGCCGCGGGGCATTTCCGCCGCACGCCGCTGTTCGGAATCCCGCATCATCTGCAGCATCCGCTTCGTCCAGCCCGGACCCATTGCAAAAGGCGCCTGAACACCGAGGCGCGCCAAGCCCAGCAGGCCCGGCTTCTTCCCGCCACCCGGTGCCCACAAGGCCACGCCACAGCCATCCGCCACCACGTAGCTCTCGCCCAGGTCGGCCATCAGCACGGACCAGCGCGAGAACAACCAACGGAGTTGCTTCGGGCGCAGCGCATCATCCGGCGACAGAAATTTCCAGACCGGGTCATCGTGAAACGCCCGCGCCAGGACATTGCCGATCGCAGGGCATGCCGCGCGGCGAAGCGGAACAATCTGTGGTGTGTGCATCAAAACTCCTTTCGCACACGGGGCTTGGCTAGGCCTGTCGAATAGTGGGATTCGTTGCCTTGCGACCTCGGGTCGAATTACTGAAAGGATCGGAAAACACCTCCACAGCAGAGAGCGGCAGAAAACCCATGCACAACCGATATTACTCCGCCAGCCGTTTGAGGCGAATGTCCCTGAATTGCACGGTCATCGGGTCGCCGCTACGGAGCTGCAGACCGAGGTGCCCGCTAAGATCGAAATGATCTTTCTCGTGGTCGATGAGTACGGTGGACACCTGGCCGTTGATATGCAGCGTGATGTGGTGACCTTTTGCAACGATGTGATAGTCGTTCCATTCTCCCTCGGGCCGCATGACGGCCGGGGGACCGAGCGGGGTCCTCGTGCGGG
>JAUIKJ010000031.1 GCA_030430835.1 Candidatus Hydrogenedentota bacterium | reverse complement strand
CGGGCGGTGACGCCAGTGGTGCGCTGATGGAGAAACTGCGTGACAAGAAGGTCGCCCTGATAGGTACGGGCGCCACCGCTGTGCAGTGCGTGCCGCACCTCGCGCGGGCCTGCGGCACATTTTACGTGTGCCAGCGCACGCCGTCGTCGGTGGATGTGCGCAGTAACGAACCGATGGACGCGCAGTGGTACGGCGAAGCGGTGAACGGCTCTGGGGATCCACTGGCCGATGGACAGGCATCGCCCACGCGTTTTTTGGCCGACGCGGCATCGGCGAGCATCGTGCGCTGCGAAACGGGCAAGGACGGTCCGCCGGAACTGGCGTCCGCCGTCGTGTCTGCGCTGGGGCACGCGTTGTGCGCGATGGAGACAGCGCTGGATTGCGCCGTGGATATCGAGTGGGCCGTCGATGACAGCGGCGTCTGGATACTGCAGGCGCGCCCCATTACACGAATCCAGTTTCCGCCGCCGGATTGTTGTGCGACCTCTTGGTTCTTCGATCAGCGCTTCAATGAGCCGATCTATCCCTTCACGCGCACCACACTGCTGCCGCTGATTCGCCGCATCGCGATCGGCGAAGCCCTGGCCATGCGCGGCACGGCGGCCGTGCCGGAATTCATTTTTCACGGTGGTCAGGCCTATCTCCCGCACGCCGCCTACCGCGCCATGCTGCGCGGCGCGCCCTACTGGTGGTTGTCGCCTGACCTGCGCCAGTTGCTGCCGGCGGCGTGTTCATGTCCACCACGGCAAGACTCCCTGCTCCAGACCTTCGACTACGCCTTCGACGCGCTGCGCGCTGTGCTGCGCGATGCGGGCGATGTCTTCCTGAACCTGCCGCGCTGGAACCGCTTCCGGGTCCACGTCGAAGCGGAGGTGCAACGCATTGCGGCCGACACGCAGACCGATTGGCGGGAACGCTGGGAAGCGCTGGACGCCCTGAGCGCGCGCTTCCTGCAGATCCACCGCTGGAGCATTCTCTGGGCGGACTACGGGTACCGTCTCGTGCGGCGCTTGCCCGCACCCTTGCGCCGGCGTGTGGAGGCTGGTCTGCAACGCGCCGTGCGATTGGTGACAACCCAGGCGAATCACGCGCTGGCGCGTGCCGGAACCACGTCTGATCCGGAGGCGCGCGCGGTGTTGATTGAGGAATACGGGCACCGCTCCGCATCGCTGGACTATGGCGTCGCCACTTGGGCGGAACGGCTGGACGCAGGGCACCTGCCGCGCGCCGAAGCCGTCGCGCCGGAACGCCCGCCCGCGCCGGGCTGGCGTTTGTTCTGCTACCCCCTGGTGCGTCTGCTCGAACTGCGCGAAGAACAACGCTTCACCTGGGAACGCATCCTGGCCGTGCAACGGCGTCTCGCGCTTCACCGGGGCGAGGAACTGACCAAAGCCGCTTGCATCGCGAAGGCCGATGATATCTGGTACCTGCACCGGGACGAGGTCTGGACGGATTCGCCGGCCGACTACACGGAACGCATCGAAGCGCGACATCACGCCCGCCGCCTGGAACAGATTTCCGATCGTCCCCTGTTCATTGGTCCCGGGGCGGCACGCGATGCGTCACCCGTCGAAACGCTGCACGGCCTCGGCGCCTCCGCGGGCCGCGTACAGGGCGCAGCACGCGTCTTGTCGCATGCGGAGGCTTTCGACCCGGTGCGCGATCAGGACACCATTCTTGTGTTGCGCGCGCTGGACCCCGCGTTGACGCCCCTGCTCACGCAGGTGCGCGGCCTCGTCATCGAGCGCGGCGGCATTCTCTCGCATGCCTCTGTGATCGCGCGGGAATATGGGGTCCCGCTGGTCATCGGTGTGCACGACGCAACCACGCTGATCGCAGACGGAGCCCCCATCACAATCGACGGTGAACGCGGCACGGTCCATCGCACCGGCTCGACTCCGGTGGCGTGAGTCCGTAGACTCGTGGCGATGTACACCCTGACCCAAAGGCTTGCACGACGCCTCGGCATGCCCGAACTGGCTGCGGAGGAGAATCGCGGCGTGGTCCGCGCAGGCATCTTTCTCGCCTGCGTCGCGATGTTGCTGCGAGCGTTCTTCTGGGCCTTCACCCACCGCTACTGGGAAGACGCGCTCATCACCTGCCTGCACGCGGAGAACTTTGCGGCGGGCTTTGGCTTGACGCATGTCCGTCCCGGCGAGCCGCCGCTCCACGGCTTCACCAGTCCCCTCAGCGTGCTCGTGCCGCTCATCGGCGATCTGCTACATGTCGGCTTCGGCATCGAGTTTCTGAAGCTGGTCTCCATTCCTGCGTCCGCGCTCATGGTCTTCTACATCCTCGCCATCGGCCTGCACCGCGAAGTGCGGATGCCCGCGCCGCTCATCCTGATGTGTGCCGCCTATGCCGCCGTCGAGCACCACCAGATCCTCTTCGGCATGGCGGGTATGGAAACGCAACTCTCCGCACTCATTCTCATCCTGTCGGTGTATTACACCATTGCCCTGCGCCCAGTCGCGCTGGGGATCAGCCTCGGGTTGTGCATGCTGGTGCGGCCGGACTACGCCTTCTGGACAGTGATCGCGGGGGGCTATGTCCTCGTGCGCGCGCCGCGCGCGCTGCCCAAGGTGGTCGGGTGTGCGGTGGCGGTCTATGCGCCCTGGGTCCTCTTCACACTGATCCACTACGGCAGCCTGATCCCGAACACCGTGGTGGCCAAGGGCCTCGGCTACACGCACTGGTGGGAACGGCTGGACGTCGTGAATCTCGACGCCTTGAAACGGCATGTGTGGATGACGATGTCCGAGCACCTGCACGTCATGCTCGGCCCCACCTTCGGCGGCCACGGCAGCGGCCTGCACATCTTCTTCAATCTCGGTCCGGAGAGTCCCATCGGCAACCTGATGTTCGCCTTCGCGATCATCGGCAGTGGGGCCATTCTCCTGCGTCGCCAGTGGGCGCTGTGGCCGCTGCTCGCGCTGGTGGTCGTCTATAGTCTCTACTACGTCTTCCTGGTGCCCATCGTCTTCGGCTGGTACAAGGTGCCCTACATCCTCACGCTCCTGCTCCTGAGCGCGCGCGGCGTCCAGGCGGTCGTTTCGCTCCTTGACCCCGCCATGCAACGCCGCGCACAGCTCGGCTTCGCCTGCGCCTACATCGGGTTGTTCATCGCGATACTTCCGATCACCTTCCTCACCGAGCGCCAGATCCAGCACTACGTGGAGAACGACGTGCGCAAACCGGCAGGCCTTTACCTCGCGGAACACATGGCCGAAGACGAAGCGGTCGGTTGCGAGCCGCTGGGCTACATGAGCTACTACTCGCGTGGTAATGTCTATGATTGGCCGGGACTCGCCAGCCGCACCGTGGTCACCTGGAGCAAGGAACACCCCGGCGGCGATCTGGAGACGATGTTGCAGGGCCTGCAACCGGAGTACCTCTTCCTGCGCGACATGGAGATCCTGTTCCGCTTCCAGGACCCGGCGTGGTTCCACGATCACTATCACGTCGTGGAGACCTTCCTGATCGATCCGGAAGCCGCGAAACAGATCCGCTGGATTGACCGAAACATCGACACCCGCTTCCGGATCTACAAGCGCAACCGTCCGGATGACGAAAGACCCTACGACGAATCCCTCTGGCCCACGATTGAAACGTACTACGAGAACTGATTAGCGACGAGTGGTCGCGGATATCTCGAAAACTACGCGAGCCACTCCCTGTCACCACAATCGCCCGCTATCATCCCGACCACCCGCTGTCACCGCAACCGCCCCCGCTGTCACCGCAACCGCCCGCTGTCACCGCAACCGCCCCCGCTGTCACCTCGACCGGAGGGAGAGGTCTTTCTCCCCCCCAACCGAAGGGAAGGACCCAAGATTTCTCCCGCGGGTCGAAATGCCATAGTATTCCGATGCCTCCTATGTATATCCGTTTAGTCAAAATCGAAATCCGGTTATTTACTCTGCGCTCATCTGCGTAACCTACGGACAAAATCGGATCGCTTCATGAACCGCACACGCGGGACGCACCCGAAGGCCGTGTGCTAGCATGACCGCCTTCGCACCAACCCGCGCGAAAGGCCGTTATCGATGAAGATTATCCTGCGTCTCCTCCTGGCAATCGTTGTGGCGGTTGTCCTCCTCTTCGGCGTGCTCCTGGTTCGGACCTACACCTATCCGTCTCTTCAGGTGGAGACGGGCCCCTGGGAACCGGTCACCTTCGATGCGGACGCGGCGGCCGATCACCTCGCGGGCGCGATCCGGATCAAGACCATCTCGCACCAGATCCCCTGGGAGCAGCGCCTGAGCGCCTTTACCGAGTTTCACGCCTATCTCGCGGAGACCTTTCCCAAGGCCCACGCCGCGATGACACGCGAGGTGGTGAACGACTACAGCCTGCTCTACACCTGGGAAGGCAGCGACCCGGAAGCCCAGCCGATCCTCCTGCTCGCGCACATGGACGTCGTGCCGGTGGATGGCGCAAGCGCGCAGGAGTGGACGCACCCGCCCTTCGACGGCGTGGTGGCCGATGGCCACATCTGGGGCCGTGGCGCGATTGACGACAAGTGCAGCGTGATCGGGATCCTCGAAGCCGTGGAAGCGCTGTCGGCCGAGGGTTTCCAGCCGAAACGCAGCATCTATCTGGCCTTCGGGCACGACGAGGAAATCGGCGGGAAGATGGGTGCGGGCAAGATGGCCGCCCTACTGGAAGCACGCGGGGTCAAGGCCTGGTTCTGTCTCGACGAAGGATCGGCGGCGGTCGATGGGATCATTCCAGGGATCGATTGGCCCATCGCGCTGATCGCGATTGCCGAGAAGGGCTATGTCACGCTTGAACTGGTCGCCAT
The DNA here is from genome assembly GCA_030430835.1 of Candidatus Hydrogenedentota bacterium. Taxonomy (GTDB): domain Bacteria; phylum Hydrogenedentota; class Hydrogenedentia; order Hydrogenedentales; family JAEUWI01; genus JAUIKJ01. Next base: position 8,373 of record JAUIKJ010000031.1, on the reverse strand, counting down.
GGGCGAGGGCGGGCATTCGTCGCAGCCCCCCGCCCAGACGAGTCTCGGCGTGCTCGCTGCCGCCATCGCCAAACTGGAAGCACAGCAGATGCCCGGTGGCCTGCGCGGGCCCTTCCGCCAACTCTTTGAATACGCCGCGCCCGAAATGACCTTTCCGATGAACGTGGTGATGAGCAACCTCTGGATCACGGCGCCGCTGGTCAAGCGCATCATGCTGGGCGACCCGACCACCGCCGCCGCGCTCCGCACCACCACGGCCGCCACGATCATGGAAGCAGGCACGAAGGAGAACGTGCTCCCCATCAAGTCCCGCGCCGTGGTGAATTTCCGCATCCTCCCCGGCGACACCTCGGAGGATGTGGTCGCCCACGTGAAGGCGGTTGTGAACGACGACCGGGTCCGCATCAAGATCCTGGGGACCGACACCAGCGAACCCTCACCCGTATCGGATCCGGAATCAGAGAGCTACCGCCTCCTCGCCCGCAGTGTGCGCCAGGTCTTCGACGGCGCGCCGGTCGCCCCCGGCATGACCCTGGGCGCGACCGATTCCAAGCACTACCACGCCGTCGCGGACAACGTGTACCGCTTTCAGCCGCAGGTCTTGTCCTCCGCGGATCTGGCCGGCATACACGGCACCGACGAGCGTATCGAAATCGAGAACTTCCTGCGCGGTATCCGTACCTACGCGCAGATCATCAAGGCCGCCGCCGGCTGAGGAGATCAACATGAATCGAAACGACTTTAGGCGCTGGACCCGTGTCGAGGTGCGCTGGGGCGACATGGATGCGATGAACCACGTGAACAACGCGCAGTACTTCGTCTACCTCGAGTCCGCGCGTATCGAGATGTTCGGCGACATCGGCCTCGACCAGCCGATGCGCGAAGACCAGCACGGCTTCGGTCTCGTCTCGGCCACCTGTAACTTCCGCAAGCAGGTGCATTACCCCGCCACGCTCGAGATCGGCACCCGCGTCAGCAAGATCGGCAACACCAGCTTCCAGCTCCAGCACGGCTTCTTCCACGAAGGCGGCGACGAACTCGTCGCCGACGCCCTCTCCACCGTGGTCTGGGTGGATTACGCGCAGGGCAAGGGCATCCCCATCCCCGGCGACATGCGCGTCCGGCTTGAGGCCCTCGTCTGAGGTAGCACGAAGGGTTTCAGGCGCGCCCCGGCGCGAAGCGCCTTTGGACTGCGGCGGCGCGCCGCCGCTCCATGCGCGATGATTGCGCTAAGGCGCCACAAGGAATTCCCGTATAAGCGGTTACCACCGCCCGCGTGCCCCTTGAGGACACTAACCCGCCGCACTCGTTCCCAAGCTCCCGCTTGGGAACGGGATTGTCCTCGAAGCTCCGCTTCGAACTCTGGATGCGAAGCGGAGCTTCGCGTGCAAGTGCGTTCCCAAGCAGGAGCTTGGGAACGAGAAGGGTAAAGCGGAGGCGCACCGCCGCAGCACCAAAACGGTGCGAGGCCTCCGCAGGGCGGATGTAACGCCGAAGTCTTCCGCTTCCCCCTACAAGTACGCACAGTCCAGGTCGCGCGCGGCCTTCACCTCATCCAGGCGGCTGACCGGGGTGGTCTTCGGAGCGCTGGTGATGGCTTCGGGGTTGCTCTCGGCGAGTTGTGCGATTTCGATCATGGCGTCGCAGAAGGCGTCGAGGGTTTCCTTCGACTCCGTCTCGGTCGGCTCGATCATCAGGCACTCTTTCACCGTGAGCGGGAAGTAGACCGTCGGCGCGTGGTAGCCGCGGTCGAGCAGGGCCTTGGCGATGTCCATCGCCTTGACGCCCTTCTCCGCCTGCGGCACGGCGCTGAAGACGGCCTCGTGCATGAAGCGCCCCTCGAAGGCTGGGCGGTAGTAGGGCTTGAGCCGCGCCCAGATGTAGTTCGCGTTGAGCACGGCCATCTTGCTGATGTCGCGCAGGCCCTCGTCGCCGTAGTGGCGCAGGTAGGCGTAGGCACGCACGGCGATGAGGAAGTTGCCGAAGAAGGAGGCCATGCGGCCGATCGATTTCTCCGGCGTCTCGAGCGCGTAGCCGTCGTCCTTCTGAACCACACGCGGACCGGGCAGGTAGGGCAGCAGCCGCTCGCCCACACCCACGGGGCCGCAGCCGGGACCGCCCATGCCGTGCGGCGTGGCGAAAGTCTTGTGCAGGTTGTAGTGCATCACGTCGAAACCGAGATCGCCGGGGCGGCATTCACCGAGGATCGCATTCAGGTTTGCGCCGTCGTAGTAGAGCAGCGCGCCGGACTCATGCGCGATCTTCGCGATCTCAGCGACCTTCTTCTCGAAGAGTCCGTGCGTGTTCGGACAGGTCAGCATGATGCCCGCGACCTTGTCATTCATCACGGCACGAAACTGATCGAGGTGGATTGTGCCGTCTTCGTCCGACGCGACTTCAACGACCTTGAAGCCGGCCATCACCGCGCTGGCAGGGTTGGTACCGTGTGCGGAATCGGGCACGATGATTGTGTCCTTGCCCGTGTTGCCGCGGTCGCGGTGGTAGGCTGCCATCAGCAGCGTGCCGGCGAGCTCGCCGTGCGCACCCGCAATCGGCTGAAGGCTTGCCGCCTTCATCCCCGCGATCTCCGCAAGGTCGCGCTCAAGCGCGAAGATCATTTCGTAGGCGCCTTGCACCGCACTCTGGTAGACCGGTGCGGTGGAAAGATGCGGATGGAGCTGGGCCATGCCCGGCATCGCCGCAGTGACTTCCGCGATCTTCGGGTTGTACTTCATCGTGCAGGAGCCAAGCGGATAGAAGGTATCGTCGATACCGACGTTGCGCTGCGAGAGGTGTGTGAAGTGACGCACCACATCGATCTCCGCCACTTCGGGCAAGGCCGCAGCTTCGCTTCGGCACAGTGCTTCCGGCAGTTTCGCCTCCGGAACGTCAAGTACGTCCCAGCGGATCGCGCGGCGGCCCGGCTCGGACTTTTCGTAGATCAACTGCATGCCGCTTCCTCCAGCGCCTTCGCGAAGCGATCAAGATCTTCGCGCGTATGTTTCTCGGTCACCGCGATCAGCAGGTCCATCGGATCACCCGTGCTCAGGCTCGAGAGCGGCAGGCCCGCGTGGATGCCCTGCGGTTGCAACGCGGCGATCACGTCGTCCGCCGACTTGGGCAGGCGGATCGCGAATTCATTGAATGTCGGGCCGTCGTTCAATAGCTCCGCGAAACCCAGTTGGCCCTTGAGGTACTCCGCCTTGGAATGGCAAATCACCGCCTGCTCTCGCAGGCCTTCCTTGCCCAAGAGACTCAAGTGCACCAGCGCACGCAGCGCGCAGAGTGCCTGATTGGAGCAGATGTTCGACATGGCCTTGGAGCGGCGGATGTGCTGCTCGCGCGCCTGCAGGGTCAGCACGAAGCCGCGGCGGCCTTCGCCGTCGACGGTTGCGCCGGCGATACGCCCGGGCATCTTGCGGACGTATTTCTTGCGGGTGGCCAGGATTCCCAGATAGGGCCCGCCAAACCCGAGCGGCATGCCGATGCTTTGGCCCTCGGCAATGGCGATGTCCGCCCCCATCGCACCGGGCGTCTTCAGGATACCGAGGGACACGGGATAGAAGGTCATCACGAAAAGGGCGCCTGCCGCGTGGCAAGCGTCCCCAAGCGCGGTCAGGTCGCGAACCGTACCAATGAAATCCGGATTCTGCGCGATGACACAGGCAGCGTCCGTCGGGTCCTCACCTTCGACAATCTCAATGGGCAGGTTGGCACAATGCGTATGCAGCAACTCGACGTGCCGTGGATTCATCGACGGATGCACGACAACCTTGCTGCGGCCGGTGACGCGCACGGCCATCGCTGCCGCTTCGAAGACCGCCGTGCCGCCGTCGTAGAGCGACGCGTTTGCGTATTCCATTTCGGTGAGGCGGCAGATTGCGCTCTGGTATTCGTAGATACTCTGCAGCGTGCCCTGGGAACACTCGGGCTGGTACGGCGTGTAGGCGGTATAGAACTCGCTGCGCCCGGTCAGCGCATCCACCGCGGCGGGCACGTAGTGATCGTAGTAACCGCCGCCGAGGAAGCTGAGCTCGCCGGGGTGTTCTTGTTCGCAAGCCGCGCCACATCTTTTTCTACGGCCATTTCGGAAAGGCCCGCGGGCAACTTCCACGATTTCATCCGTAGTTCCGGCGGGATGCTCGTGAACAGATCATCGATGGACGCGACGCCGATCATATCCAGCATGGCCTGCCGGTCCGTGTCGGTCGCTGGTATCCAGGAACCCATGGGCTTGCTCTTGCTCCGGTGGTCGGGTTGTTGCTTTAACTATTTTCTCTTTGAGACCTTCGGTCGATCGCGTGGCATGGTCGGGAGACCACGCCACAACCACGTCTATGTCTATTCTCCAACTGTCGCGATGCTGGATTCCCGCCTTCGCGGGAATGACGAAGCGAGGCGGTCGTGACCGATGCCTCCCTCAGGTCTGCCACAGCACGAAGCCCCTTCACTTGGGGACGAATTGCGTGGCACTTCAAGCGCACCGTCATTCCCGCGAAGGCGGGAATCCAGCGCGCGCAGCGCCAACGCACTTAGCCGCGCCCGCAGGCGCGACGATCTAGTGCGCTTCGTTGTCTGCGAATTCTTTGTAGGCCGCGGCGTCCAACAGACCGTCGAGATCACCGGCGTTCACGCCTTCCAGCTTGAAGAACCAGCCTCCGCCAAAGGGATCCTGGTTCACCAGTTCCGGCGTGGCTTCCAGCGCGTCGTTTACCGCGGCGACTTTCCCCGCGACCGGCGCATACACGTCGCTCGCCGCCTTGACGGATTCCACCGTGGCGGCCTCCGCGCCCGCGGCCAGTTCCTTGCCCACGGACGGCAACTCAACATAGGTGATGTCGCCAAGCTGGTCTTGGGCATGATCGGTGATGCCGACGACATAGAGGCCGCCTTCTTCTCCGATCCATTCGTGATCCTTGGTATAGCGCAGGGTTGCGGGGTCCATTGCGTTGTCTCCTTGCTACGCGTCGAATTTCATGCGGCAGGTGCCGTCGGTATATGCGGGCATCGCGCAGGTCTCGATCGGGAGATCGCGGGGACCTGCGGTCAATTGGGTGCCGGGTGTGGCAAATTTTTCGGGTAGAAACGCCAGGCCCACGCCACGGTTCAGGCTGGGACCAAAGGTGCCACTGGTCACTTCGCCGATATGCACACCATCAGACTTCACCTCAAAGCCGTGGCGCGGCGCGCGGCGGTCGGCCGAGAGGATGGCCGTAAGGATGCGGTAATCCCCGGCATCGCGGACGGCTGCAAGTGCGTCCTTGCCGATGAAGTCTTTGTCCCACTGGATCAACGGCGTGAGCCCCGCCTCAAGCGGCGTAATTGCCTCGCTCAGGTCTTCCCCGTTGAGCGGCTTGCTCGTCTCCAGCCGCAGGGTGTCGCGTGCGCCCAAACCACAGGGCAGCGTCGCCTCGTGCGCCAGTACGGCACGCCAAAGGTCCACCGCGATCGTGCGCGGCACGTACAATTCATAGCCAAGCTCGCCGGTGTACCCTGCGCGCGACACGATGATCTCGGTGCCGCGCCAGTCCATGCGGCGGCCGGTCCAGTATTTCATCGGCGCGATGCCATCCATGCCGATCGCAAGCAGCACATCGCGTGACGCCGGCCCCTGCACGTCGATCTTGGCCGTGGCCTCGGAAAGGTCTTCCGCATCCGGGCAGGCCTCGGCAATCAGCTTCCGCACCACGTCGAGCGGTCCCGCGTTGGTGATGACATACAACTCCTCGCCGGACAAACGAAAGAAGACACAGTCGTCAATGATCCCGCCCCGTCCGTTGAGGAATGCGCTGTAGCGGCATGGACCAATCTTGAGTCCGGAGAGGTTGGAGAAGACCAGCCGGTCAAAGGCGGCGATGGCCTCGGCGCCGCGGATCATGAACTCACCCATGTGCGAGCAGTCGAAGACCCCGGCCTGGGCACGGGTATGGAGGTGTTCCTGGACGATCCCGCTGAACTGGACCGGCAGGGCCCAACCGTGGAAATCGACGACCTTGCCGCCGGATGCGGCATATTCGTCATGCAGGGCAGTCATCATCATGGCGCGGCTCCGAAGGTCCGCCGCGCATATGCGGCGCACCACCGTTGTCGGTATCGTTCGAAAAAAGCGCCCAGGCGATCGGCAGGTGCAGCCCCCAGCCGCTTCCCCGTGGTCAGTTCCACGCCAAAGCTCGCCAGTCACGGCGGGGTGAAATAGCAGCAATACTGTGCCAAAATAAGCGCAGTAATGCAAGCTGCGGTCCGGCCGGCTGGGGGGCGGGGCCCGGAGCGGCCGGCAACAGCTTGACACGCCCCCCCGCCCCGCGCTACTATTCCCGACTCTGTCCCCGAGGACGGGCCCGTTGTGCCTGTACGCGTGGGGGCGCCGAAGTACGATTTCGCAGCATGACGGTCCATCGGGCCGCGCGTTTTCACCAACTTAAACGAAGGTATAGACAGACTATGGCCAGATATCGAGGAGCCAAGCACAAACTCTGCCGCCGGTTGGGTTCGTGCATCTGGGGCAACGCAAAGTGTCCTTCCGCAAAACGTCCGTATGCACCGGGCCAGCACGGCCAGAATATGCGCCGGAAGCTTTCCGTCTACGGTAAGCAGCTGCTGGACAAGCAGAAGATCCGCACGCACTACGGCCTGCTGGAACGCCAGATGCGCAAGACCTACGCGGAAGCCCAGCGCATGGGGGGTGTTACCGGCACCAACCTGCTGATGCTGCTCGAGTCGCGCCTGGACGTGATCGTCTTCCGTTTCGGCTTTGCCCCCACCATTTCCGCCGCGCGCCAGTTGGTCAACCATGGCCACATCCAGGTCGACGGCGGGAAGGTAGACATCCCCTCCTTCCGCGTGAAGCCGGGCATGACTATCAGCATCCGGGAACGCAGCAAGAAGGTCCCGATGATCATCGAAGGTGCCGAGCATCCGCCCTCCGTGATGCCCGAGTACCTGGACCGCCGTCCGCGTTCCTTCGAAGGCAAGATGACCGCGCTCCCGAATGCGGAGACCATCCCCTTCAAGGCAGACACGGCGGGCGTTATTGGTTTCTATTCGCGCTAACCGCCAGGGCGCGCACGCAGAACGATTCCATCGGGCGGGCCATCGTAACGACGGCCCGCCCTTTTTGTGCGCGCCGCGCGGCAGGGAGAAGACAAGATGAGCATCGAGGTTGTGGTCGGCGCCAACTGGGGCGACGAGGGCAAGGGCCGTATGGTCGACTACCTCGCGCAGGACGCGGATTTCGTCGTGCGCTTTCAAGGCGGCAACAATGCCGGCCACACGGTGGTCAATGATTTCGGCACCTTCAAGCTGCACCTGTTGCCCTCGGGCGTCTTCAACCCGAAGGCCATCAACGTGCTGGGTCCGGGCATGGTCATCGACCTGCAGGGCCTCGCCGAAGAACTGGAAGGCCTGCGCGAGAAAGGCATCCAGCCGCAGATCCGCGTGTCTGACCGCGCGACAATCTGCTTTCCTTTCCACAAGCTGCAGGATGCCTGGGAAGAGGAACGCCTGGGCGACAAGAAGTACGGTTCGACCCGCCGCGGCATTGCCCCGGCCTATGGCGATCGTACAATGAAGAAGGCGATTCAGGTCGGGGAACTGCTCTACCCCGCGCGCCTGCGCGAACGCCTCCGTGAACTTGTGGAGTGGAAGAAGATCCAGGCCGGCCTCTATGGACAGGCTGAGGCCATCTCGTTCGACGAGACCCTCGCCTGGGCCGAAGCGCAGACGGCCAAGGTTCGCGACCTGATCTGCGACACCTCGGTATTGCTTGAGGACGCCGCAGCCGCCGGAAAGAAGATTCTCTTCGAGGCGCAACTTGGCACCCTGCGCGACCTGAACTTCGGCATCTACCCCTACACCACGTCCTCTTGTGCGCTGGCGGCCTACGCACCGATTGGCGGCGGCCTCTTCGGGCACAAGCCGGATCGCGTGCAAGCCGTGGTCAAGGCCTTCTCCACCTGCGTGGGCGAGGGCCCCTTTGTCACGCGCATGAGTGCGGAAGAAGCGGATGCGCTGCGAGAAACCGCCGAGGAATACGGCGCCGCCACGGGACGCCCCCGCACCATCGGCCACGGTGCCCAGGACCGACACCATGGCTTGTCCGATGGCATCCACCGGCCCCTGGCCCTGGTCCACGCGAACCGGCCACTCGTGCACACCCAGCACCTCGAAGGCGGTCATGCCGGTGAACATCACGTCCACGTAGGCGCTGGCCTCCGAGGGCAGAAGCGGCGTCGAAAGGGTCAAGGTCACGACCGTGCTTCCGCCCGGCCCTTGCCCTTGCGGCCCGACCCGTAGCTCACCGGTCAGATCGCTGGCGTCGCCTCGGCTGGCCTGAACCCGGGGCGCCTGGCTGACGGCGGCCCCCGGCTGGGGCAC
>JAUIKJ010000417.1 GCA_030430835.1 Candidatus Hydrogenedentota bacterium | reverse complement strand
CGTTTTTCTTTGCCGGCCCAAGCCGCGTCGCGTAGCATGAACTTCTGGATCTTTCCCGTGCTGGTCTTGGGGAGGGGACCAAATTCGATGGCGGAGGGCGCCTTGAAGCGTGCGATGTGTTCACGGCAGAAGGCCATGAGCTCGGATTCGCTGAGGTCGACGCCTTCCTTGAGGGTCACGTAGGCCTTGGGGGATTCGCCCCATTTCTCGTGGGGGACGCCGATGACCGCGCATTCGAGGACGGCGGGGTGTTTGTAGAGCACCTGCTCCACTTCAATGGAAGAGATGTTCTCGCCGCCGGAGATAATGACATCCTTGCTGCGGTCGCGCAGCGCGACGTAGCCATCCGGATCCATCACGCCGATGTCGCCGCTATGGAACCAGCCGCCGCGGAAGGCGGTGGCCGTCGCTTCGGGATCGTCCCAGTAGCCCTTCATCACCATGTTGCCACGCATCACGACCTCGCCCATCGTCAGGCCGTCGGCGGGAACATCGTTCATCTCTTCGTCCACCACGCGCACCTCGCCACCCACGGCGTAACCCACGCCTTGCCGCGCGAGGAGGCGGCAGCGTTCGCCCGCGGGCAGCGCCGCCCACTCCGGCTGCCAGGCGCACACCGTGAAGGGACCGTAGACTTCGGTCAGCCCATAGACGTGTATGAGTCGCGCGCCCATGTTGGAGACGCTTTCGATGATAGTGGGGGAGGGTGGCGCACCCGCGGTGGTGATGGTCACGGGCCGGCCGAAGGATGCCGGCGCGTTCTTGTCGTTCACCATGGCGATAAGCACCACCGGCGCGCCGTTGAAGTGCGTGACTTCTTCCGCTTCGATCAGCCGCCACGCTTCCGCCGGATCGAACTTCCGCAGGCAGACATGCGTTGCGCCCAGCGCGGTCACGCCCCAGGTGAAACACCAGCCGTTGCAATGGAACATCGGCAGGGTCCAGAGATAGACCGAGTCCGCCGTCATCGACGTCTCAATACCTTCGCCGAAGGCGTTGATGTAGGCGCCACGGTGGGAGAAGGTGACGCCCTTCGGGCGGCCCGTGGTGCCGCTGGTGTAGTTAATCGCGATGCTTTCCTGCTCGTCCGCCACCGGCCAGGGCGGTGGCGTGGGATCGGCCTCACGCAGCAGGGTCTCGTAGTCCAGTCCGTCGATGGGCGGGAAGGCCAGGTCGTCGGCGATGTTCACCACCTGCCGCAGACTCGCGACCTTCGGGATGATCTCCTTCACCACCGGCGCGAGTTCCGTGTCCACGAAGAGATAGGAACAGGCCGCGTGGTTCAGGATGTATTCGATCTCGCCGGGCGACAGGCGCGTGTTGATGGGCACCAGAATCCCGCCGGCACGCAACACGCCGAAGTGCGCTTCCAGCATGGGAGGAATGTTCGGGCACAGGAAGGCGACACGGTCGCCCTTCTGCAGGCCCAGTCCCGCCAAGGCTGACGCGAGCCGGTCGCATCGTTCGCCGAATTCCCGGTAGGTGTAGCGCCGCGCGCCATGAACCACCGCCACCTTCTCTGGATACACCTTCGCGCTCCGCACGATAAAATTCAGCGGCGTCAGCGCCTCGCTATAGACTGATCGCCAGGAATCCATCGTGCCCATCCTCCCGTGTACAACTGCGGAGCGCAGTATAGCGCTACGGTCTCGCTGTGCAAAGTGGGGGAGGACGACGGTTTCGTTCCTTGACACCATGCCGGATTCGGGAGATACTCCCTGTAGACGAAAGGAGGCTGATCTTGAAAGCATCGCCGATTTATATCGCCAATACTTCGTCCATGCAGTACCGGCAGGGTCCGGTAGCGCGCACGTGGACGCGTCAGTTGCGGCGTGCCGTGCGGAGTTTTGCGCCGCCTGCGGGGCCGTTCTGGCTGCGACACGTTCATCTTTGGGTTGCGACGCCTGCGGGACTCTTCGGCAATTTTGCAACGGGTTTCGTGGGCACGGCCTACTTCGGTCCGCGCTTCTTCGTGGGCTGGCTGATGCTGGGCCTTTTCGTTCCGGCGGCAACGCTGTACCACTACCTCGAGGCCGAAGCGAAAAAGAAGGCGCAGGACTAGATCCGCGCGCTCGGTCCGGCGGCCTACTGCAGGATAGTCCGGACCGGTTCGCTCGGCGCGGCGGGCTCCTTGCCCTGAAGCGCCAGTTCCCGCTCTGCCAGCGCGTCTTCCGGCGCGCCCAGCGTCCGGGCCTCCTCCAGCGCACGCCGTGCCGCCGCACCATCATCCGTGGCCAGCATGACATCGCAGCGCATCAGCCATGGCTCCGCCGCATCCGGATATTGTGCCGTCGCGGCATCCAGTAGGGAGATGGCGCGATCCGGTTGGCGCAGTCCCAGCGCGATCCGCGCGAGGGTCACTTCCGGAATGGGCGTATTGCCGATGGCGTCTCGCGCGTAGGCGAGGTAGGCGCGCGCGTCGCTCCAGGCACCGGCGATCGCGG